>JAWLGC010000053.1:0-16628 GCA_041685265.1 Desulfomicrobiaceae bacterium
CAGAACCGGACCGTATTTCGATCAAAGCCCAGGGCGGCCAGCCGATCCCGGTTGCTCCCCTGATGCCCCCAGAACTCTCCGGAGTATCTGCGGGGCACTTGGAGCAGGTCTTCAGGCCCGATGCCGCCTCCGGACCGGGCCCCCAGAATCTCCGCCAGGGCACGGGCACGGACCAGAGTGCCCAGCGCCGGATGCCACGGTCCGGCGAGCAGGCCGTCCCGCAGCTCCGGTTCCGGGGCCAGGCCGATACGAATAACCGCGATGCCGGCCTCCCAGAACCGGGGAAGGGCCGGGCCGATCCGATCCACGGTTTCGGACAGGGACCAGGGATGATGGATCCCCTCCCTCCACCAGTCAGCCAGGACCGTCCCCGTAATCACCAGACAGGGATAGATTCTCAGCACCGATGGCGCCCGGGCAATGGTTTCAGAAACATCCCTCTCCCACTCCCGCCCGCCGTGCCCGGGAAGACCGGGCAAAAGCTGAATGCCGAGCTCAAGACCGGCCGTCCTGACCAGGTCGCATCCGGCCAGGACCGTTTCCTGAGTATATCCACGTCCTGCCCGGTCCAGAACCTGATCCGAAAAACTCTGCACCCCCAGCTCCACCATGTCGAGGCCATCCGCGTGCATCCTGCACAACGATTGCGTACTCAAGCAATCCGGCCTGGTGGAGCATCTGACATGGTCCACCACCCCCTGCTCCTTGAACCGACCTGCCAGCCCGAGGTACCGCTCCTGCCATTTGCGCGGCAGAGCCGTGAATGTTCCTCCAAAAAAACCCAACCCGATGGGCGGGAGCTTCAATTCCGCTCGTCTGGCAAGACCTTGTTTCAACTTGACAAATTCATTCTCAAGGTCGAAGGTTTTCAGCCCGGTCTGCCTCTCCTGGGCACAGTAGACGCACCGCCCCGGACAGCCGGCAAAAGGCAGAAACACAGGCCAGACCGATCCTTTCCCCGTCTTCGGTTCAGGATGATGAAATATTTTTTGAGACATAATAAACTTTTTTCTCAAAAGGGAAAAAAAACAAAGAGTTATGCTTGAAAAAAAACAGCTCGTCAGGTATGGGGTTTTTGCGTCGTCCTTATCAAAGCTTGATCGTCCCTTGTATCGGGACGAAATACCCCCCGATACAAGGGAGAGTGCTCAACCACTCAGCAGCCATTTCAGGGATGTGCCGGTCTGCCTGACGCGAGGCCCCGTCCCTGCCAACCCCTGCGGACCGGCAGGTCTGCGCTCCAAAGGAGGCCTCATGCCCTCAAAGACTCTCACCAAAGCGGATATTGTTGATAATATTTACGAACAGACCAACCGGAACCGGGCCGAGGTCAAAGATCAGGTCGAGACCCTGCTGTCCATCATGAAGGAAGCCATCCGAAAGGATTATTCGCTGCTCATCAGCGGATTCGGCAAGTTCGAGGCCTATGAGAAACAGGCCCGAAAAGGACGCAACCCCCAGACCAACGAGACCATCACCCTTCCCGCCCGTAAGGTGGTGGTGTTCCGCATCTCCCGGAAATTCCGTGCGGAGATCAATCCGCAAGAATAAACGCAGACGGATTCTCCACCCGCAACCGGGCCAGTCCGACTCTGGCCCGGTCCAGTCCCTTGAATATGCCGGCCTGTACCCGCCAGAAGCGCTGTCCCCCCAGGGTCACTTCCCGTATCCTGCTCCGATCATATCCCCTGTCCTGCAGATTGTCCGCCAGCCGAAGCGCATTGCTTCGGACCGTAAACGCCCCGACCTGAACATAAAAGGACCCGGATACGTCCGGCACGCTCCCCCCCAGGGACTCTATGCGAACCCTGGCCGTGCCCGCCTCGACCATTCCGAGCTCCCTGGCCGCGCCATAGGAAAGATCCAGGATGCGGCTGTTCACAAAGGGCCCGCGATCGTTGACCCGAACAGTGAGCTGTCGTCCGTTGTCCAGATTGGTGACTCGGAGCCGGGTATGCATGGGGAGCAGCTTGTGCGCCGCTGAAATGCCGTACATGTCGTACCGTTCCCCGCAGGCCGTGGGCCGACCGTGAAAATCACGGCCATACCAGGAGGCCACCCCGGTCTCCGTAAATCCATGCGCCGAAGCAACAGGGTGATAGGTCCGCCCCAGCACCGTATACGGCCGGGCCGTGGGAACACTCTGTTTCCCGGACGAACTCCGGGAGACATCGGCGGTCCCGGAAGGCGTGGGAACGCTTCGTCTGGGAACCGTTGACGAGCACCCCATCACCGCACAAAGCAAGACCACCAGCACTCCCCTGAAAAACATTCTCTTCCCCCGTTGAACATGAGTTACGCGATCCTGTCCCGAATCGGCTAGCCTAATCCGGACAACTCCGCAATCTCCGCCTCTTCCCGTACCTCCGGCTCCAGGTCGGACACCTGCATCCAGCAGCACCCTTTCATTCCTCCTCAAAAGACATAATACTCAAAAAATCAGCAATTTTTTCATTATGGGTTTACAAATCATAATGCAGTACTCTAATATAAAGAAATCAACCCACTCTTTTATATCTTATTCGACATAAGTTCATAGATGTCATATCTGACATAACAACATACAAGGAGTGTCGAATGTCTCGAATTCTGCGCATCAACACCAAGGAAAGAACTTTCTCCTACGAGGACGCAACTGAAAAGTATGCAGGTCTGGGCGGACGGGCCCTGACATCCCGCATCGTTCTCAAGGAAGTCCCCGCCACATGCAATCCCATCGGGCCGGACAACAAGATGGTCATCGCGGCCGGACTGCTTACCGGAACCATCGCGGCCAACTCCGGCCGGGCATCGGTCGGGGCCAAATCGCCCCTGACCGGCGGCATCAAGGAAAGCAATTCCGGCGGCATGTTCGCCCAGAAACAGGCCAAGCTGGATATCATCGGCATTGTTCTCGAAGACAAACCCGAAGTCGATGCACCCTTTTTCAACATCATCATCGACAAGGACGGGGTCCGGTTCGAAGATGCCTCGGACCTGACGGGCAAGGGCACCTATGCCAGCACCGAGACTCTGCTCGAGCGCCACGGAGCCAAGACCGGAGTGATGGTCATCGGTCCGGCCGGGGAAACCCTGCGCAAGGTGGCCTCCATCCAGTTTTCTGACCCCAACGGACATCCGGCCCGGGCCGCAGGACGCGGCGGCATGGGGGCGGTCATGGGGTCCAAGAAGGTCAAGGCGATCATCATCGACGACGCCGGAGTCAAGGCCCCGGCCGTGGCCGACAAGGAAGCATTCAAGGAAGCGGCCAAGCGGTGGGTCTCCATCCTCAAGGATCATCCGGTCACCGGCCAGGGACTGCCCGCATTCGGCACCAACATCCTGGTGAACATCATCAACGAGGCCGGCGCCTTCCCCACCAAGAACTTCCGGACCGGTCAGTGCGAGCATGTCGGGGAGATCAGCGGTGAAAAGATCGTTGAGAACATGGAAGCCCGCAAAGGTACTGTCAAGGAAGGGTGTCATCCCGGGTGTATCATCCAGTGTTCCCAGGCGTATACAGACAAGGATGAAAAGTACCTGACCTCCGGCTTCGAATACGAGACCGTGTGGGCCTTCGGGGGCAACGCCCTGATCAAGGATGTGGACACCATCGCCATGTGCGACCGGCTCTGTGACGACCTCGGCGTGGACACCATCGATATGGGCAATGCCGTGGCCATGGCTATGGACGGCGGGATCATCCCCTGGGGCGACGGCGACGCGGCCGTGAATCTGCTCAAGCGGATCTATGACAAGAAGGACCCCATGGGACAGATCATGGGCAACGGAACCGCCTTTGCAGGCGAGGCCTTCGGCGTGGAGCGCATCCCCGTGGTCAAACGCCAGGCCCTGCCCGCCTATGATCCCCGTTCCGTCAAGGGTGTCGGCGTGACCTACGCCACCACGCCCATGGGAGCGGACCACACCGCGGGCTACGCAGTATGCCAGAACATCCTCAAGGTCGGTGGCGACGTGAACCCCCTCGCTCCGGAAGGGAACGTGGATGTCTCCAAAAACCTGCAGATCGCCACGGCCGCGGTGGACGCCACCGGGCTGTGCCTGTTCGTGGCCTTTGCGGTCCTGGATACGGCAGACTCTCTTGAAACGATCGCCAAAATGATCGCAGCCAAGTACGGCATCGACTTCACCCCGGACGACGTGGGCAAGGCCGGTATCGCCATCCTGCAGGATGAATACGCGTTCAATGAAGCTGCCGGCTTCACCAAGGCCGACGATCAGCTGCCGGAATTCTTCATCAAGGAATCCCTGCCTCCCCACAACACCAAATGGGAGTTCTCCATCGACGAACTGCAGAAGGCCAAGGCCCTGTAGATTTCGACAACTTCCAGACATTGGACTGAACAAAAAAGGACCACCCTCAGGGGTGGTCCTTTTTTGTTCAGTCCCAGAAAAGAAAAATTTACAGGACCTGCAGGCCCCATATATTTTTACCCTCGCCTCCGGCCTGCAGCCTTTAATTATCCGCTTCCCGAATCTCCTTCAGCGCTCGGGCGTAGGCCTTGAACACGTCTTCTCTGGCCAGCAACCCCAGCACCCGGGTTTCATCGCCCGGGTCCACCACAGGAATCTGTCCGTAGTCCGAGTCAACAAACTTTAAAAGAGCCGTGTACAGATCGTCCTCGGGTCGGAGCAGAACCGCCTTCTTGGCCACATCCTTGGCCACCAGCAGATCACACAGACAATCCTCGAAAAGCACCTTGCGCAGATCCTGAACCGCCAGAATTCCGGTGATATGATCTTCTCGATTACGAACCGGGAAATAAAACTGATTGGTGTTGCTGATCACGTCGGTCATGACCTTGAACGGGGTGCCCTCTTCGAGAACCGTGACCCGTTCGGCCTGAAAGTGATCCTGAACCTGCAATCCTTCCAGGATGTTGATGGTCGCGTCTTCGATATGGGCCGGGGACTCGAATTTGTTGTCCACCTGATTTTCATACAGGGACACATTCCTGGCCAGAACCAGACACAGGGCCGAGGCGAGCATAAGCGGCGCCAGCAGGCCGTACCCCTGGGTCAGTTCGCAGACCATGATCAGCGGCCCGATGGGGGCCTTGGCCACCCCGGCGAAAAAGGCGGCCATCCCCACCAGCACATACCCGCCCGGCTGGGTGACCAGGTTCGGATACAGGGAGTTGGACAGAAATCCGACCACTCCGCCGGTCATTCCGCCCACGAACAGGGCCGGAGCGAACATCCCCCCGCTCATGCCGGACCCGAGAACAAGAGAGGTGGCCAGGGTCTTGCCGAAGATAATCCCGATCATCATGGCCACGGACAACTTGCCCAGAATGGCCAGCTCCAGCCAGCCGTATCCCCCGCACAGCAGCTGGGGGAACGCCATCCCCATGACGCCCATGCCCAATCCTCCAAGTCCCAGGCTCCACATGAGCCCGAGCTTGTCGGTCAGGGGCCAGAACACCTTGTACTTCACAAACGTGAAGGTACGTACGTAAAACCATCCTGAACCTGCGCAGGCCACGGCCAGAAGCATGTAAAAAGGAAGCTCCCGGACATCGCTGAAGCTGAACCGGGGAATCCCGAAAATGGGATCGGTCCCGAAGGCCAGGGTGAACAGCGAATACGAGACCACGGAGGAGATGACCGAAGGCAGAATGGCCTCAGCCTCGAAATCCTCCCGGTAGATAACTTCCACCGCGGTCAGGGCTCCGCCCAGAGGGGCCCTGAAAATGGCCCCAAGCCCGCCGGCCGCTCCGGCCAGAAGCATGATCCGCCGTTCTTTGGTGGACAGGTGGAGCCTGGAAGCCAGCCAGGAACCGCACCCGGCGCCGAGCAGAGAGATGGGGCCTTCCCGTCCGGCGCTCCCCCCGGCGGAGATGGTCAGGATGGAGGTCCCGACTTTGATCAGGGGAACAAGCGGCTTGATAAGCCCGGCCTGATGGTGAAAACATTTGATCATGGAGTCGGTCCCGTCCGTACCGCCATCCCGGGTATGGGGGATGTAGCGTGCGATGAGCCACCCCGTGAACAGCCCCGTAGCCGTCAGGAACACGGGCAGCAGCCAGGGACGCGCCACCGCGCCGACACCGTGAAAAAGCTGTTCCCCTGCCGGGGCGGGCAGGTGCATCCCGGCCAGGTAACTGACCAGAAAATGGCGCAGCAACTCGATTGATCCGAAAAAAAGAATCGCTCCCACTCCGGAAAGAATGCCGACGACCACACCAAGCAGCAGCCAACGCACATTGAGAATGGTCCGGTAGCTGTGAACCAACTCGGCCCATATTCTGTAAAACGGCTTCAACGCCGTTGTAATAGCATTCATGACAAACCAGATGATTGAAAGTTGGAGCGATCAGGACAGTCGGGCTTCTTCGGAGGAGAGAATGGCCTTGCCGAGGGCGATATCTCTGGAAATCTGTTCCTTGAGTTCCTCCAGACCGGAAAACTTTTTTTCGGAACGAAGACGCTGCACAAAATGAACCCGGAGCGGCTTGTCATACAGATCTCCGGCATACTCCAGCAGGTGGACCTCCACGGAGAGCACCTCGTTTCCGAATGTGGGATTGAACCCGATGTTGGCCACGGCCGGGAAAATTCCCGTTTCCAGTTCGGCCCAGACCGCATACACCCCGGGCTTGGGAAACAGCTCGTCAATGAGCTGCAGATTGGCCGTGGGGAATCCGAGCAGCCGTCCTCCGCGGTTCAGCCCCCGGACCACCTGCCCGGCCACTCGGTAAAACCGTCCCAGAAGCGGTCTGGCCTCCCAGACATTGCCGGCCTCCACCATTTCCCGGATTCTGGTCGAGCTGACGATATCATCTCCGACAATGACCGGGGCGAGCTGTTCCACGGTAAAGCCGTGCTGCCGCCCCAGCTCCCGAAGCAGCTCGTAGCCCCCCTGCCTCCCCTTGCCGAAAGCGTAATCATACCCGATAATCAGTTGTCGAACGTTCAGGGCCCGGACCAGATAGGTTCGGACAAATTCGCCGGGATCCAGGGCGGCCAGTTCCCTGGTGAACTCGACACAAAAAACATAATCCACCCCCATGGCCTCCATAAGCTCCAGCTTCTGGTCCAAAAGGGTGATAAAGGGAGGGTTTTTGGCCTTGGAAAAAATTCGGAGCGGGTGCGGATCAAAGGTCATGACCACGCTGGGCAGCCCCAGTTCTTCTGCCGATTCCCTTACCCGGGAAAGAAGAGCCTGGTGTCCCTTATGCACGCCGTCGAAGTTTCCGATGGTCACACAGGACCCGGGCAGTTTTTGCGATATATCGTCGATGGTTTTTACCAGTTGCATTCTTATCAGGCCTCCTGATTGCGAGATTGAGAGTGCCTATCCCAAAAACGACCGCTCTTCAACCTGCGTTTCAAAGGCCACAAACTTTTTTACATATAAATTTCAATATATTACAAAAAAAGAAAACAACTCAACCCCAAAATAGAGCAAAAAAGACTTGCAAAAGAGATTCGCTTTCCATAAAAGACCTCTTCGTGCCGAGCCGAAGTGGTGGAATTGGTAGACACGCTAGGTTCAGGGTCTAGTGGAGGTTTCTCCGTGGGAGTTCGAGTCTCCCCTTCGGCACCACGCAAAAATCAAGGCTTCGATCGCAAGATCGAAGCCTTTTTTTGTGTCGGACCGCGCTGGACAGATCCACGACACCCCCGTATTTACTCAAAAAAACGTTCCACACACGAAATTAAAATATCGAAACCCATGCCCCACACCGCCAAATCCCTCATGATCCAGGGCACATGCTCCAACGCCGGAAAAAGCCTGCTGGTGGCCGGCATCTGCCGGGTGCTGCGCCGCCGCGGCGTCCGGGTGGCCCCGTTCAAGGCCCAGAACATGTCTTTGAACTCCTTCGTCACCCTGGCCGGCGAAGAGATCGGCCGGGCCCAGGCGTTGCAGGCCCAGGCGTGCGGCCTGGAGCCCGAGGCCCGCATGAACCCGGTCCTGCTCAAGCCCAATTCCCAGACCGGCTCCCAGGTCATCGTTATGGGCAGGCCGACCACGAACATGGAGGCCCGGGCCTATTTTCGGCACAAGCCCAACCTCATCGCCACAGTGCACGAGGCCTACGACTCCCTGGCCCGGGAATTCGACGTGATCATCCTGGAAGGGGCGGGCAGTCCGGCCGAGATCAACCTCAAGGCGCACGATATCGTGAATATGAACATGGCCAGGCACGCAAAGAGCCCGGTCCTGATCGCGGCGGATATCGACCGGGGCGGAGCCTTTGCCGCACTGATCGGGACCATGGCCTGCCTGGAGGACTGGGAGCAGGATCTGGTAGCGGGATTCGTGCTGAACAAATTCCGAGGGGATGCGAGCCTGCTGAGTGACGCCCTGTCCTTTACCTCGGGCAGGACCGGGAAGCCGTTTTTCGGGACTGTGCCCTTACTGGCGGACCTCGGGTTGCCCGAGGAGGATTCGGTGGGATTCAAGGAGAACGGATTCAAGGGGCAACGGGCCAAGGACAAAGAGACCCTGGACATCTGCTGCGTGGACCTGGCGCACATCTCCAACTTCACGGACCTCGACCCCCTGGACCTGGAGCCCGATGTCCGGCTGCGGACCGTCCGGTCTCCCGGAGAAATTCGGGAGCAACGGCCCGATGCCATCATTCTTCCGGGAAGCAAGAACACGCTCGGGGACCTCAGGGACCTGTGGGATACAGGGGTGGTTACAGCCATCAGGGAGTATGCCCGATCCGGCGGTGTGGTGGTCGGTATCTGCGGGGGATTTCAGATGCTCGGAACCAGGGTCTGCGATCCTTCGGGGCTGGAGTCGTCCGCATCGGAAACCTCCGGACTTGACCTGCTTCCCCTTGAAACCGAGCTGCGGCCGGACAAGATCCTGGCCAGATCCACCTTTCGGCACGAACCCTCCGGCCTTGCCGTCTCCGGGTACGAGATCCACCACGGGGAAACAGGCACCATGACCGACGGAGCGCGACCGATCCTTTTTCTCGAGGACACACCGGTCGGGTACGGTACGCCCAACGGAAACGTCTGGGGCTCGTACCTGCACGGCGTCTTCGACAACGACGCATTCAGACGCTTCTTTCTGGACGGGCTGCGGGCTGCGAAAGGGTTGCAGCCCAAGGAAGCGATCCAGGCCCGGTACGACGTGGGGCCGGGTCTGGACAGGCTGGCCGATACACTGACGGAAAGCCTGAACTGGAATGCGCTGGACCGTATTTTGGAATTATAAGGAGAATATACATGCTGACCATGCCCCCTCCCGAGGCCATTGAAACCAACTCCATGGCCATCATCGACGCCGAGGTGCCCGAGCCGAGGCCGTTTCAGGGTCTTGAGTGGTACATCGCCCGGCGCATGATCCACACCACGGCGGATTTCGACCTCCTGAACCACATCCGCTTCCATTCTGACGCAATCCGGGCCGGAGTCGAGGCCCTCTCTTCCGGCTGCCTGGTGGTCACGGACACGGAAATGGCCCGCATGGGCATCCCCATGCGGCGCATGACGCCCCTGGGATGCGAGGTCAGATGCCTGATGAACGATCCCGAGGCGGCATCCCGGGCCAAAGAAAAAAACACCACCCGGGCCCTGGCCGCCGTGGATCTCATGATCGAACGGCTGGACAGGTCCCCCTACCGCACCGGGCACGGTGACAATGTCATCTTCGTCATCGGCAACGCCCCCACGGCCCTGATTCGCCTATTGGAACAGATGAACGCGGGCAGCATCACCCCCCGGCTCATCGTGGGCATGCCCGTGGGGTTTGTGAACGCGGCCGAATCCAAGGATCTCCTCCTGACCCGCACCGACGTGCCCTACGTGACCATCCAGGGGCGCAAAGGCGGGTCCGCCCTGGCCGCCTGCGTTATCAACCAGCTGGCCGAGGCCGCCCTGCACCCCGATGCATAGTCCCTTCGGTGTTCATGGCGGCAATGTCCTCTCCGCGGCCAGGGAAAAGGGAATCGCCCCGGACCGGATGCTGGACTTCAGCTCCAACGCCGATTCCCTGTGCCGGGATCTGACCGAGGGAATTGTCCGGTCCATCGCCTACCCCTATGACCTGTATCCGGATATCGGATGCCCGGAACTGACCCGGGCCCTGGCCGAAGACGAACAGGTAAAACCGGACAATATTCTGGTCGGCAACGGCTCTTCCGAGCTGATCTTCCTCTGCTTCTCGGCCCTTGGGCCGAAACGGGTGCGCATCGTGGCCCCCACCTTTTCCGAATACGTTCGGGCCTGCGAAAATCTGGGAATCGACCACGACCTGTATATACTCGACAACGAAAACGGGTTCTCTCTGACCGAAGCGGACATGCTCGCCATTGCAGCTGATCCTGCGGACATGCTTGTTCTGTGCACGCCCAACAACCCGACCACGGCCGTGTACCGGAACATCGCCCCCCTGCTGCAGGGGGCCTTCAGGACCGTGCTGGTGGACAACACCTACCAGGAATTCCTGGCCGGGCATCCGGCTCACGATGACCACGGCTATGCCCGGTACCGGGCCCGGACAGCCCCGAATACCGCAGTCATCTCCATGCAGAGTTTCACCAAGGCGTTCTACTGCACCGGCATCCGACTCGGGTACCTGGTGGCCCCGGCCCAGATCCGGAGCCGGCTGGCCTCGCATCAGCCGCCGTGGACCGTGAGCCGGTTCGCGGAGCTGGCCGGGCTGCGATTTCTGGAGGAGCGGGAGAAATACAGGAAGCGAAGGAAAATCATCCCGGAGTTGCGGGAAGAATTTGTGGCGGGGCTTGAAAAAAGCAGGCTGTTCGCCCGCATTCATTGCTCGGAAGTCAACTACCTGCTGTGCAGGCTCGCGGTGGAGACGGATATGAAGAAGGTGGAGAAGAGACTGCTCGAGGCGGGAATCCTGGTCAGAAACTGTGACACCATCCCGGGCATGCCAAAGGGGCATATCCGGATACAGGTCCGCAGCCGGGAAGAGAATGAACGGCTGCTCTCGGAACTGCAGACGCTCTGATCACTTCATTTCATACTTCTCGAAATACCCCCGCGGCGTCACCATCCACTCCCCCAGCTGCTCGGTCCTGGAATTTCCCACCAAACAGATGGTGGTCATATCCACTTCGTCGGGATTCACCTCATCCAGCCGCCTGACCCTGACCTCCTGGTCCGGTCGATATGCCCGGCGCACAATGCCCACGGGGGTACTCCCGTCCCTGTGGCTGCCGATGATCGTAAGGGCCCGGGCCAGCTGATCCGTGCGTCGTTTTGATTTGGGGTTGTACAGGACAATGACAAAATCCGCTCCTGCCGCGGCCTCGACCCGCTGCTCGATCAACTCCCACGGCGTAAGCAGGTCGCTCAGGGAAATGGACGCAAAATCATGCATGAGCGGTGCCCCCAGAAGGGCGGCAGCCGCGCACAGGGCGGGGATTCCGGGCACGATACGGCACTCCACCTCCCCGGCCACCCCCTTCCTGTCCACGCACTCCAGGACCAGCCCGGCCATGGCGTACACCCCGGCGTCTCCACTTGAGACCACCACCACGTCGCGCCCCTGCCCGGCCCGATCCACGGCAGCCACGGCCCGATCCATTTCCCTGCGCATTCCCGTGGACAGCACCTCTTTGGAAGCCAGGAGCTCTTTAGAAATCAGCCCCACATAGGTGGTGTACCCAACGATCACTTCACATGCGCGAAGCGCCTCAAGGGCCATGGGGGCCAGCAGGGCGGGGTCTCCCGGGCCCAGCCCGATCACGGTCAGCCGGCCACGGCCACGGTCACCGCTCCCACAATCTGTTTCGGCACCAGCAGAGTCTGTTTTCCGGCCCGTTTCAAGGCTGCAGCTTCGCATACGCTTCTCACTCCTATATGTTGTTCCACCCGCCTTGACGGATTGGGGACGTCCATGTCTTTCAAATCTTCTACGGAATAAAAGTAAATATCCAGGCCAAGGGTCCCGGCCGCCAGCAGCAGGCCGTTTTCGTCAGCCTTGAGATCGACGGAAGCCAGCCCGGCCACGGCCCCAAATGCCAGGCCGTGCTCCTTCAGCACCGTCTGCAGAGCATGGGTAACCTGCTCCTCGGTCACGCCCCGACGGCATCCGATGCCCACGCTCAGCACCCGGGGGTGCAGCACAAGCTCCGGCCGTGCCCCCGCTGCATGCACATCCACCACAACCCCCGGCCCGGGCGTCGATTCCCCGGACCCGGCATTGAAGTCCCGCACGAAAAATCGATCCAGGTCCGTCCGCTGCGACAAACCGAGCCGGTCTTCAGGGTCCCGAACAGCCACGGATCGCCCTTCCACCAGGGCCCCGTTCACATCCCTGATCCGTTTTGGATTGCCGATGACAAGGCCGCACTCCCGGGCCAGGACATCAATGGCCGGAACCCCTTCCACATCCGTGGCCGTAGTGATTACCGGAGTTCCATCAACCAGATCCGCGATTGTCCCGGCCAGTGCATTGGCTCCGCCCAGATGTCCCGAGAGCAGGCTGATCACGAACCGGCCATGATGGTCCAGAACCACCACGGCGGGATCAGCGGTCTTGCTCTTCAGATGCGGGGCAATGGTCCGGACCGCGATGCCTGTGGCACCGATAAAGATATGGGCATCGCAGTGATGAAACGTGCGCGCCACCAGCCGAGCAAGGGAGGAGAATCCGGTTGCTCCGCTGCGGGACAGGAGCCGCTCCGGCACATAAAGTCGTCCGCCCAGTGCAGCGACAATCCGTGCTCCCAGCTCCGCCCCCCGGCCGGTGCAGGCGTATATGGCCGGTCCATGCCTCACGGACCGGACTCCTGCCGGAACCCGTGCACGAACCCGGCATCATACAATTTGGAGAGATGCTCTTCGCCGTCCTCGCCGGGCAGAACCAGAAACACGGCCTGCCGGGTCAGTTTCATTTCTTCGGCCACCCGGCTCAGATCGCCCACACAGGTGTACACCACCTCTTCGTCGGGATGTCCGATACGCCTCCCGATGACCACCCGGGTCTCCGGCTCCAGCCCCCCTGCTTTCAGTTCCTGCTGCAGCTCACAGGCCTTGTCCGCCGAAAGATACACAACCATGGACGCGCGGTGCGTGGCCAGCGAACGAATGGATTCCGATTCCGGAACCGGGGTCCGTCCGGCCATACGGGTGATGATCAGGGACTGGGTCCGCTCCGGCACGGTAAAAGAAACCGCTGCCCGGGCCGCGGCGGCACAGGCCGAGGTCACCCCGGGAATGATCTCATAGGGGATACCGTCCCGTTCAAGGAGCCTGGCCTGCTCCCGGACCGCTCCATAAATGGACGGATCCCCGGTATGCACCCTGGCCACCAGTCTGCCCTGCCGGACAGCACCCAGCATGACCGCATGGGTCTGGTCAAGGGTCATGGACGCTGAATCCAGGACCTCGGCACCGGGCCGGGCACAGGCCACCACCTCACGCGGTACCAGAGAGCCGGCGTACAGAACCAGACCCGCCTCGCCCACGATGCGCTGCCCCTTGACCGTGATCAGCTCCGGATCACCCGGCCCGGCCCCGATAAAAACAACCCTGCCCTCAGGCATTGCAACCTTCCTGTTTCGGTTTATGTACCGCAATAACGAACACCGGATTCAACCCCTGCAGCCGAATCCCGTCCCCCAGCGGCGCAGATTGTGACGCGCAGACCTGGGTGACCCGGACCTCCCAGCCCCGCTCGCGCCCCCTGTCCATGAGCGTGTACAGACTCTCCAGCAGAACCACGTTGGCCACCAGAATTCCACCCGGAGCGAGACGATCCAGAACGCCCTCCACCACACCGGGCGTCCCCACGCCGCCGCCCATGAACACCCGGTCCGGATCCGGCAGATCGTCCAGGCCTTCAGGCAGATGGGCGCAGACCGCATCCATCAGCCAGGCCCCGGTCCGAGCCCTGTTCTCCTTGACGAGGTCAATCCGGGACGGCTTGCGCTCCACGGCGACGACCCGGCCGGTCCGAATCACGGACGCAGCCTCGATCCCGACGGAACCGCACCCCGCCCCGAGATCCCAGAGGACCGAATCCTGTCGGAGCTCCAGTGCGGCCAGCCCCACGGCCCGCACCGGGCCCTTGGTGATCAGTCCCTTTTCCCGCTCGAACAGAGCATCGGACATACCGAAATGAAGAGCATGCGCAGACCGGGTCCGTCGTTCAAAAATCACAAAAGAAAGCGAAGAAAACTGCTCCCGGGCAGCCTCCTCCGGCTCCAGACACCGGATACGCTCCGAATCCATGCCCAGATCTTCAAAGATATGCATGGCGAACCCGGAGACGTCCCTCTCCAGGACTCCCCGGGCCAGTACG
Source organism: Desulfomicrobiaceae bacterium (assembly GCA_041685265.1). Taxonomy (GTDB): domain Bacteria; phylum Desulfobacterota; class Desulfovibrionia; order Desulfovibrionales; family Desulfomicrobiaceae; genus JAWLGC01. The sequence goes on from JAWLGC010000053.1 coordinate 14,237, forward strand.
GCAGGATCATTGACTCCGTCGGTATACACGCCGACATGGTCATGATGCGTCAGCGCGGCAAACAGAGGCGCATAATCGAAACGGCCGTGCAGGGAGACCGTGCACAGACCGGTCATGGGGATATGCAACGCTGCGGCCGCAACCTGGGCCACGGACAACCCGGGGAAAATGCGGACCGCACTGCCGCCCAGCCGGTCGACCAGTGTTTTGCCGATACCGTACAACAGCGGATCTCCGTCAGCCAGCACCGCCACCCGTTTTCCATCAAGGTCGGCCTGCTCAATCCTCTCAAGCCAGGAGGTCAGACTGCCACGCAGGGGAATTTTTTCCGCCTGAACCTCTGAAAAACGGGTCAGCTGCCGAGCTCCCCCGGCAAGAATATCAGCCAGGACGATCCGGTCCTGATACCTGGAGAGAAGATGCTCCGGAAGCACCCCCAGGCCGAAAACCTCAATCATAACGAATTCTCCAGCGTGGAATAAACAGTCTCTCCGTCAAAGGTGAACACCACGTAATCCACGGCCACCTTTCCCCCGCCAAAACCACGGGCATGCTCCATCGCCCTCTCCACCAGCAGCTCCGTAAACCCCGCTGCCTCGGGAAGCTCCCGGATCATCTCATAGACCTGCATGGCGGTGTTGGCACCGGCAATCTCCCGCGCCACGAAAGCGTCTCCACCGCATCCCAGCCACCACCGCCTGAGCCCGTTAAAATCCACCGGAGAGTGTTTGGCGTGGGTGTTGGCATGGCCCTGAGCCTGCTTGACCAGCTTGCCGTAAAATACCCCCCAGACCACCTGACCGATATCCCGCTCCCCGGCCATGGCCATGGCCGGGGCAAAACAATCCGCCACCTGAATAAAGGATTCCTCGGGACTGTTGAGCAGTGCCCGCAGCAGCCGTTCGCTTCGCCCGCCCGTTGAAAATCCGGCCCGGCTGATCCCCATGGCCCGGGCCGAATCCAGACACTGCCGGATGGTGGCGACATACGCCTCATGGCTGAAGGGTTTGACCGTGCCCCGGGTACCGAGAATGGAGATGCCGCCCACGATGCCCAGTCTGGAATTGAGGGTATTGCGGGCAATGCGCTCTCCTTCAGGAACCTCTACGGTCACGCAAATACCTGACACGATCCCCACCTCTCGGAGCGCCTGGCACACGGCCGACTCGATCTGCGCCAACGGCACGGGATTGATGGCCGCCCGCCCCACCGGTACCGGCAACCCGGGCCGGGTGACCCTCCCCACGCCCCTGCCGCCGTCGATGGTCACCCCTGCGGATCGCTCCGTTTCCAACCGGAGCAGACACACGATCTCCGCCTTGTGGGTGGCGTCGGGATCATCCCCGCCATCCTTGATCACCGTGACCCGAACCCCGTCCGAGTCCTCCCGGTATCCTGCAACGGGAATGGTCAGGGTTCCGCCGGCAGGAATCCCGACCCGCACGCAGGATCGCTTCCGGCCGTCTCCCAGATACAGGACCCCGGCCATGGCCGCTGCAGCAGCAGCCGTTCCGGTGGTGAACCCTTCCCGAAGTTCGCTCATTTTCCCTCCCGAGCCTCCCGGCAGGCGGCCACGAAATGCTTCGCGACCTGCGGGGAGGCCCCGAAATGAAGATGGGCATAGGATCCCAGGGTCCTGTTGACAACCCATCCCCGACACGTCGCATTGGGTCCCCGCCGGTCCGTGACCGAATATACGGAGTCGGCGTCCGGGTTTTCTCCCTCGGTCCGGGAGTAATGAAATTCATGACCGCGAATCACGGTGCCGGCAGGTCCGAGCAGGGTTGAAGCCACGGTGCGCACCTCGCGGTATCCCAGAGCCGCAAACCGGGACTGCATAACGCAGGCGACATCAAACACCCCGGCCATAGCCCATGTTGTTCCGTCCTGGTCGGTCAGCTCCCGGGCCAGATACATGAACCCGCCGCACTCCCCGTACACAGGGCGTCCCTGTTCGGAAAAATTCCGGATCGCCGTGCGCATGGCTGCATTGGAGGACAACGCTTCTGCGTACACCTCGGGGTACCCGCCGCCCAGGTACAGCCCGTCCAGATTTTCGGGCAGCCGCTCATCGTGCAGGGGAGAAAACGGAACCAGGTCCGCCCCGGCCTGTCTGAGCAGCCGCAGATTCTCCTCGTAATAAAAACAGAAGGCCCGGTCCCGGGCCAGGCCGATGCGGACCTTGAACTCCGCCTGATTTTCAAGGACAGGTGCGGGAAATGTCACCTCGGGCAAGCGCTCAAACAGCGCGTCACGGTCGATCCCCCGCTTTATCCAGTCAGCCAGAGCATCTTTTCGCTCCCGGTTCCAGTCCCACTCTCCGGCTGTGAGCAGCCCCAGGTGCCGAGACGGCGGGGTCAGCCCCTCCTCACGGTCCAGACAGCCGAGCAGA
>JAWLGC010000160.1:0-4041 GCA_041685265.1 Desulfomicrobiaceae bacterium
GGTGGTCCAGTGGGCGGACCAGGAGGTCTCGTCCCCTTCGGTTTTCTTGTACTTTTCGAAATAGGTCTCGAAAATGTCCCTGATATCCTGATCGGTCATGACGTTTTCCTCCTGCGTTTGGGGGGAAGGATGAGAAGCGACCGCTGTCTAACTGAAGTTACGCACACCTTTCGTGATCCTTCAGCTGACACCGGGTTGCCGGCATAAAAGTCCCCCCTTCGAGGGGGGCAGGGGGGTGTTTTTCAATCCGGCAAAGCCATTGAAAAAAGGCAGGGGGCGCGTGGGGCCTGACAAAAATCTACGCAGGTGCTCGTCTTGGAGCACACCCCCCTACCCCCCTCAAGGGGGGACTTCCTTGTCGACTATTGCAGAATCAGCTGAATGATTCCCAGCGGTGTGTAACTTTAACTGTCTCAAATAAATTCTGGCAGAAAACATCGGCTCAGGCAACCGCATGTCTGTTCACAGCCGAGCGGACGGCCAAAAAACGCCCGCCCCAAATGGGGCGGGCGCAAGGGGAGGGGAGAATGCGGATTTCTGTTGCCACACGCAACAGAAACCCGACGAGGGGTACTCGTTGCATCGATCATCCTGTCATGTCTCGATGTGCGTCCCGTATAGATCGGCAATGGGGACAGATAGGTTGCTTTTTGGGAAAGAAAGAGAAATTCTGGGATTTTTTTGGATTCTGGGATTTTTTTGGATTCTGGGATTTTTTTGGATTCTGGAATTCTGGAATTCTGGAATTCTGGAATTCTGGGATTCCGGGATTCCGGGATTCCCGAATTTGCCTTTTAATTCCAGAATTCCAGAATCCCCGAATTTGCTTTTCAATTCCAGAATTCCAGAATCCCAGAATTCCAGAATTTGCTTTTTAATTCCAGAATCCCAGAATTCCAGAATTTGCTTTTCAATTCCAGAATCCCAGAATTCCAGAATTTGCTTTTTAATTCCAGAATTTGTTTTTTTTTATTCTTTCCGTGCAGCACTCCCGGTCACCTTCCGGATCAGGGCGTGGTACAGGGGGTAGGGCAGAATGCGCAGCAGTTTGAGCTGCCAGGAAAACAGGGGCGGGAAGTGGACCTCCATTCTTTTTTTCTCCAGGCCGGTCACGATGTACCGGGCGGCTCTGTCCGGGCTGACCCGCATGGGCATGGGAAACGGGTTGCGGGCCGTGAGCGGGGTGTCCACAAATCCCGGGTTGATGGCCGTGACCGCGATGCCGTGGGGCTCCACGTCAAAGCGCAGGCTCTGCAGGAAATTGTTCAGCCCGGCCTTGCTCGCCCCGTAGGCCGCGGCCCAGGGCAGGCCGCGGTAGCTGGACAGGGAGCCCACCCCGGCGATATGCCCGGACCCCCGTTCGATCATTCCGGGCAGGGCCAGGGTGATCATGGACACCGCACCGAGCAGGTTGGTGGCGATCACTGTGTCGCACTCCTCCCAGGTGATGCCTTTCGCCGGCATGTTGATGTGCGTGCCGGCATTGGCCAGGACCAGGTCGGGTACGCCCCAGGCCTGCTTGAGCCTGGTATAGGCCGCCTCCAGGCAGGCCCGGTCCGTGACGTCGCACGGCAGGGCCAGGAGCCTGCCCCGTTGTTCCACGGGAAACTCGGCCATGAATGCGTGCAGTTTTTCCGCGCTGCGGGCGGTCATCCCCACCCGCACCCCCCTGTTCACCAGCATTCGGGTCACGCTCCGGCCGATGCCGGTGGATGCTCCGCTGATCCAGGCGCTTTTCCATCTGGTCATGTCCGCACCTCCTCGGGTCTGCCAAGGACCAGCTGCAGGTCGTCGATGTGCCCGCTTGAAAATCCTTCCTCGCAGCAGACCAGGTAATAGATCCAGTTTCGGATAAACCGGTCGTCGAACCCCATGTCCCGTACCGCTTCCATATTGTCCTGAAACCGTTCCCGCCACAGGGTCAGTGTCCGGGCGTACTGCGGGCCGATGCGGTCCATGTGCAGCACGTTTAGAGATGTGTGGGCGGCGGTGACCGCACAGATCCGGGTCAGGCTGGGCAGCATTCCGCCCGGAAAGATGTGCTTGCGGATCCAGCACAGGGAGCGGCGGTACCGGGCGTAGTGGCTGTCCTGGATGGTGATGACCTGCAGGGCGGCTCTGCCTCCGGGCCTGAGCACCCGGTCAAGGGTTTTGAAAAAAACGGGATGGTAGCGATGGCCGACAGCCTCGAGCATCTCGATGGACACGACCGCGTCGAATCGGTCGCGCACTGTCCGGTAGTCCTGCAGCCTGATGTCCACCAGGTGGTCCAGCCCAGCCCGGCTAATCCGGTCCCGGGCCAGATCATGCTGCTCCCTGGACAGGGTCAGACAGGTGACACGGCACCCGATGCGGGCGGCTGTGTCCAGGGCAAAGGAGCCCCAGCCGCAGCCGAGTTCGAGCACGTGGTCCTCTTTTCTGATTCCGGCCAGCTCGGCCATGCGCCGCAGTTTGCGTTTCTGGGCCTGCTCCAGGGTGTCGTCCCGGGCAGCGAAAAGGGCCGCGGAGTAGGTCATGGTCGGGTCCAGAAACAGTTCAAAGAACCGGTTGGACAGATCGTAGTGGGCCTGGATGTTGGCCGGACTTCGGCGCAGCGTGTTGGGGCGGATCGGCCCGAGCAGGGGGCGGCGCAGGGTTTCCAGGGCGGCCCTGCCCACTGCCTGGAAACGGGTGCCGGGGTCCGGGGAGAACAGAGGCCGGTTGGCCATGAAAAAGCGCAGGACCCGGTTCAGGTCCGGGCTGTCCCAGTCCTGGTCGGCCCAGGATTCGCCCAGGCCGATGTCTCCCTTGAGGGCGGTACGCAGGAAGAACCGATCCGAAAGGACCCGGATTTCGGCTCCAGGTTCCGGTGTTCGGGCCCCGAAAGAGAGCACTGTACCATCCTGGAGCCTGAGGCGGAGTCCGTTGTTTTCAGCCCGGCGCAGGAAGGCCAGGACCGCTCTGCGGGCCAGGAAATCCGGAAGTTTTTCCCAGCGTCGCTGCCGGGTGCGGATGGTCATGGGATCGGCCGGCGCGGGTTTGGGGTGGAAGGTGATCCGTTTCCCGGCCCACAGGGCCGTGGCCTGGCGCAGAATACGGGGCCAGGTCAGGTGCGGGGCCAGGGGACGGCGGGCCAGACAGGACAGGATGGATCCCGAGGAGATGAGCCGAGCCTGCCCGTTGCGGGACAGCCGGGCCGAAAACACTTCCCGGCCGTCCCGGACCAGGGTGATGGACACCTCCAGGTCCCGGGTGATGTCCGTGAACCGGAAGCGGTAGGTGCCGCGCAGATCGAAAAACGGGGAGACGTGAAATCCCTTGTCCTGCTCGAAGGTCAAGGGAAATCCGTCGGACTGCGGCGGGTGCAGGGTGTAGAGGTGTTTTTCGCCGAAGGTGTTGTTTACCTCGGCCGTGATGCACACCGGGACCCGGTCCCGGAGCAGGAAGTGGAAGCTGACCGGGTTGAACACGTAGCCCAGAACCCTTGGGCAGGTGAGCAGGAGCAGGGTGTCCGAGTCAAAAACTTCGATCCCCTCCCGCTGCAGGTGGGCTGTGAGCTTGCTTCGGATGGAACCTGAACCGGGGCTGAGGTAGTCTTTGTCATGCAGGGCCACGGGTCTGGACCGGTTGTACCCGAACAGGGAAACGGACCGGTTCAGACCCTCAAGTTCGTTCAGGTCAAAGAGGTACAAAAGCAGGTTGTACCCGAAGGCGTGCTCCCTGGGCCACATTCTGCGGTGCTCAAGGCGGGTCGGAATGATTCTGCTGTTCATAACTCCTCCCCGAAATCCCGGGCCACCCGGGCCGCGGAGCGGACCCCGTCCTCGTGGAACCCGTTGAACTGGTATGCTCCGCAGAACCAGGTCCGGTTGACCCCGTTCAGCTTGGCCAGCTCGGCCTGGGAGGCCAGGGCGGCCGGGTCGTACCGGGGATGGGTGAAGACCACTTCGTGGATGACGGACTCCTCCGGGATGGGCCGGGCCGGGTTCAGGGTGACCAGGTAGTCCTGCCGGGTCGGCAGGTGCTGCAGCCGGTTCATATGGTAGTGCAGGGTGACCGGGG
>JAWLGC010000161.1:0-4019 GCA_041685265.1 Desulfomicrobiaceae bacterium
AAAGAGCAGGCGCTAACATCTTATAATTTCTCAAATTTCTAAAATTTCTTAAATTTGAAATTTCTAATTTTGTAAAAAGGACCTGAATAGTTACGATACGCAAAGGAAAAGGGTATCACAATCCAGACAAACGAGAGAGGCAACGCCGGCAGCACATGGCCGAAACGTTCCGAGCATCGTATCCGAATCGTTCTACCCGCCCTCTCGAGAAAATCAAGCACCCCTTGCCGCCCCCCTGTCCGTGACTTATAAGAGACACTTCGTGCTCGTTGTTCAGACAGTCACGGACTCGATTTCCACTACCCCAACCCCCTCATCTTCTCATGAATACAAAAAATTCCATCCAGATACAGGGCGCCCGACAACACAACCTGAAAAACCTGACCCTGGACATCCCCCGGGATCAGCTGGTGGTCATCTGCGGACCGTCCGGGTCCGGCAAATCCACCCTGGCCTTCGACATCATATATGCCGAGGGACAGCGGCGGTACGTGGAGTCCCTGTCCGCCTATGCCCGGCAGTTTCTGCCCCAGCTGGACAAGCCCGAGGTGGATAAGATCGAGGGACTCTCTCCGGCCATCTCCCTGGAGCAGCAGACCACCAGCAAGAACCCCCGCTCCACCGTGGGCACGGTGACCGAGATATACGACTTTCTGCGTGTTTTTTTCGCCCGGCTCGGCCAGCCCTTCTGCCCCGAGTGCGGCGATCCCATCCAGGCCCAGACTTCGGACCAGATCATCGATACGGTCCTGGCCATGCCCGAAAAGACCAAATTTCTGCTCCTGGCCCCCATGGTGGAACACAAGAAGGGAACCCAGGCCGACCTGTTCAAGAAACTGAAGGGACAGGGATTCGTGCGGGCCCGGGTGGACGGCGAGGTGGTTCCCCTTGATCCCATGCCGGACCTTACCAAAAACAAAAAGCACACCGTGGAACTCGTGGTGGACCGCCTCGTGCTCAAACCGGATATGCGCAAGCGGCTGGCCGACTCCGTGGAGCTCGGACTGCAATACGGGGAGGGCAGAATCATCATCTCCGAGGTTGGCGGTGAAGACCGGTTCTTCTCCACCGACGCGGTCTGCCTCAAATGCCAGATCAGCCTGCCCACGCCCTCCCCACAGCTGTTCTCCTTCAACTCCCCCCAGGGGGCGTGCCCGGCCTGTTCCGGAATCGGAGCCGTGGAATATTTTGAGCCGGACCTGCTGGCGCCCAACAAGGGGCTTTCCCTACGTCAAGGCGGGATCATTCCATGGAAAAAGCCCACCATTCTGGCCCGCTACGAAGAAGAACTGACCGCCCTGGGCAGAAGCCTGGGCTTCGACCTGGATACCCCGCTGGCCGACTACTCTCCAAAGGCGTACGAAGCCCTGTTTCACGGCCAAAAGAACGGCGACTGGCCCGGAGCGCTCCACTTCATGGAACAGGGCCAGCAGTTCGGGTCCATATGGCGGGACGAACTGTCCCGGTTCCGACAGACCAGGGAGTGTCCGACCTGTCAGGGAGCGAGACTCCGCCCCGAGTCCCTGGCCGTACGTGTGGGGGACAGAAACATCTTCCAGTTCTGCTCCATGTCCATCATTTCCGCCCTGAACTGGCTCAGAGAGCTCTCCTTTTCCGGATTCCAGGAGCTCATCGCCGCGCCCCTGCTCAAGGAACTGATCCACCGCATGGAGTTTCTGGCCAATGTGGGCCTGGACTACATCAACCTGGCCCGGAATATGTCCAGCCTGTCCGGGGGCGAGGCCCAGCGCATCCGCCTGGCCTCCCAGCTCGGATCCGGCCTGGTGGGCGTGACCTATGTCCTGGATGAACCTTCCATCGGCCTGCACCCCCGGGACAATGAACGGCTTATCGCCACTCTGCGCTCCCTGCAGGGCCGGGGCAACACCGTGCTGGTGGTGGAACACGACGAACCCACCATCCGGGCTGCGGATCACGTCCTGGAACTCGGTCCGGGGTCCGGATTCCTGGGCGGCGAAATCGTCTACGAGGGCGACGTGCCCGGCCTGCTCACGGACACAGACTCCCTGACCGGCAAATATCTGCGCGGGGATCTGTCCATCCCGGTGCCCGAAACCCGGCGCACCTCGGAAAACTTCCTGACCCTGCACGGAGTGACCACCAACAATCTGAAAAACATCGACTGCTCCATTCCCCTGAACGGGCTGACCTGCGTGACCGGCGTGTCCGGATCGGGCAAGAGCTCCCTGATCATGGATTCTCTGTACAAGCACCTCGCCCTGGCCAGGGGGATCAAAGTCGACTCTCCGGGTAGAATCACCGGGATCACCGGTCTCGAGGATGTGGAAAAGATCGTGTCCATCGACCAGACCCCCATCGGCCGCACCCCGCGCTCCAACCCGGCCACCTACACCAAGATATTCGACGAAATCCGCAAGATCTTCGCCGGAACAAAGGAAGCCAGAAAGCGGGGGTACAAGCCGGGCAGGTTCAGCTTCAACGTCCGGGGCGGACGGTGCGAGGCGTGCCAGGGGGACGGCCAGATCCGTGTGGAGATGCACTTTCTGCCCGACGTGTACGTGACCTGCGAGGTATGCGGGGGGAAACGGTACAACCGCGAAACCCTGGACGTGCACTACAAGGACAAAAACATCTCCGACGTCCTTAATATGACCGTGCGCCAGGCCCGGCAGTTCTTCACCAACCACCCCACCCTGGAACGACGCCTGGCCGTCCTCGAAGAGGTGGGCCTCGAATACATCAAGCTCGGTCAACCGGCCACGACCCTGTCCGGAGGCGAAGCCCAGCGCATCAAACTGTCCCGGGAACTCGGCAAGCGGAGATTACCCGGCACCCTGTACATCCTGGACGAGCCAACCACGGGACTGCACATGCACGAGGTGGGCAAACTCATCCAGGTCCTGCAGCAGTTGGTGGATCGCGGAGCCGGCGTGGTGGTCATCGAACACAACCTGGACGTGGTCAAGGCCTCGGACTGGGTCCTGGACCTGGGGCCCGGAGGCGGCGAGCACGGCGGAATAATCGTGGCCCGGGGCACGCCGGAGGAGATCCGGGAGGATACGAATTCCGTGACGGGACGATTTCTATAACCAATCAGGAGAATACAATGACTGCATTTCCCAATGGCTGCATCAAACAACGCGACAATGAAACTTACGCCGTACGCGTCACCCCCCTCGCAGGCGTGGTCACCCCGGAGGAACTGGAATCCGTGGCTGCCGTGGCCCGCAAATACGAGGTTCCGCTGATCAAGATCACCTCGGGCGAACGCATCGCCCTGGTCGGGCTCAAGGAAGATCAGGTCAATCCGGCCTGCGAGGAGATCCCCCTTCCCATAGGCGGGCACTACATCCAGGCCTGCCCCGGCAACCAGTGGTGCAAACTCGGCGTGCAGGACGCCCTAGCCGTGGCCCGGGAAGTGGACAAACGGTTCGGCACCATGGCAACCCCCGCCAAAATCAAAATCGGCATCTCCGGCTGCCCCACCTGCTGCGCGGAAAGTTATGTCCGGGACATCGGCCTGCTGGGCACCAAGAAAGGCTGGACAGTACTCATCGGCGGCAACTCCGGCGGCAGGGCCCGCATCGCGGACGTTCTGGCCGAAGGGGTGAGTGCGGATGAGGCTATTGAGATCGTTACTCAATTTTTGGCCCACTACAACGAGCTCGGGAAAAAAAAGCAGCGCGTGGCGCGGTTTGTGGAGCAACACGGGATTGAGACCATCCGGGAGGCAGTACTGCAGGCGTAGCCGGGCAGACTGCCGACATCGCGAGAAAGCGGTTTTTCCTGAAATAATTCGGGGAAAACCGCTTTTTGGCGTTTTAAAACCGGACGCACGGCGTTGCACCACCATGAAGACCTGAGTATTGAGCTGACGTTACGCACCCCGCTTGCTCGGAGCCAGCCCCCTCTCCCTTCGCGTCCTTCGCGTTAAAGAATTCTTACACAAAAAAAATGCTCCCTCAGGGGACGCAGGCCGGCCTTCCGTGTCATCCCCCCTGAGGTATGAGAAATCACATTGCCCTGGGTATGAGCGG
>JAWLGC010000162.1:0-4008 GCA_041685265.1 Desulfomicrobiaceae bacterium
ATCGGTCCCGCTCTTCTCGAACTTCTCGCCCCTAAACGCCCATGAAGGACATCGTGCTCGGAATCGGAGACCTCGGCATTGCAACCACTGCCGGGACCACGATCAAAACATATGCGCTCGGATCCTGTGTCGCGATCATTTTTCTGGATCCCAAGACCAGATGCGCGGGCATGGCCCACATCGCGCTTCCGGACTCGAGCATCAATCCCGAAATGCGTCGGAAACGGATCGGGTATTTCGCCGACTCGGCCATTCCCGCCCTGCTCGAGGCCATGGTTCGAAACGGTACCCACCCTACTGCCAAAGGGATGATCATCAAGCTGGTCGGAGGGGCGTCGATCATGGACAACAATCAGACCTTCAATATCGGAAAACGGAATCTCCTGGCGATCAAGAAGATTCTCTGGACACGCGGCATGGGAGCCCTGGCCGAAGATACCGGAGAAAACTTCAGTCGGACCGTGGCCGTTCCCGTGGATACCGGCGAAGTGATCATCTCGTGCCCGGGACGGGGACAGTGGAAAATCTGAGGTATGCAATGAAAAAAATGACAGCGCCCCCCCCCTTGACCCGGCTGGTCCAACGCGCCCCCATGCTTTCCTACAGCGCTTCGAATCTGCTGCAGGTCATGACTACGGCCAGTCACGAGCTTGAGGACGTCATCCGTCTGGTCAAGCATGACTCCATTCTCACGGCTCAGGTGCTTCGAGTCGTCAATTCACCGGTTTTCGCCCCCCTGCAGCCGATCACAACCATCGAGCGGGCCGTACTGTACCTGGGGGAAAAGATCATTGTCGGCATTGCCGTGGCCGACAGCGCGGTCAAGCTCCTGCACACCCGGCTCGAGGGATATGAGGCCAAGCAGGGAGACCTGTGGCGGCATGATCTCTTCACGGCCATCGCCTCCCGGGAAGTGATCCGGTACGCCAAAAATGAAATCGATGCAGGCGTGGCCTTCACCGGCGGCCTGCTGCACGATATCGGCAAGGCCATCATTTCCGACTGCCTGGCCGGCACCTCCCGCGAGGTCCTGTACCGGATCGAACAGGGCGTGGTTTCGGACTACATCACTGCGGAACAGGAACTGCTCGGGTACGACCATGCCGTGGCCGGATCGGAGCTGGCCGTCCACTGGGGCCTGCCCGAACCCCTGCAGGCAGTGGTCCGGTACCACCATCAACCGGAACTGGCTCCAAAAGAGTACCAAGGACTGGTCTATGCAGTTCACCTCGGAGATATCATCGCCATGATGTGGGGACAGGACACCGGCAGCGACGGCATGCAGTATCAGTTGGACACCCGGTATACCGCCCATTTTGAAATCTCCCCTGAGCAGCTGGCCATGATCATGCTCACGGCCCAGGACGCCTTCGAAGAGATCAACCAGGACTTTCTGCCAAGCAAAGAGGCCAAGTAGACATGCGAATAGTCATTGCCGACGATTCCGGCACGGCACGGATGGTCATCATGAGATGTCTTTCCATCATCGGCCTGGCCGATGCGGATATCCACGAAGCAGCCCATGGGGCCGAAGCCCTGGACCTGCTCAAGCAGACGGACACGGACCTGCTCATCACGGACCTGAACATGCCGGTCATGACCGGGGAGCAACTGCTCAAGCGGGTCAAGGGCAGCCCCCGCCTCACGGGCATCCCCGTCCTGGTTATCACCAGTGCCGGCAACCCGGCAAAGGAATCTGAACTGCTCTCACTGGGGGCGTTCGGCGTATTGAACAAACCGGTTTCTCCGGCTCTGCTCATGCAGCGCCTGGAACCGATCATCGACTGACCCGCTTCGCGAGGAATCCACCATGACCTCTGACCTCACCCGGGCTCTTGAAGAATCCATTCAGGAAACCTTTGAAAATATGGCTTTTCTGGAGACAGTTCCGGCCGAAAGCGAGCAAAACCCCGAGGTCTCCGCGCCCATGACCGCTCGCCTGGAAATCACGTCTCCTGCCGATGGTGTCGTTTACCTGACACTGTCGGAAGCCCTGCTGCGCAATATCGGAGAAATCCTGCATGCCGCACCGGCTGAAGAGCTTCCGGCAGAAGCTCTTCAGGACCTGCTCTTTGAACTGGTAAACACCATTACCGGGGTAATGCTCAATAAATTTCTTCCCGAAGACCAGACCTATGGTCTCGGATTGCCGACCAGTGCCGACAAAAAGGGAGCGTCCTCGAGCCAGACAAAGCAGTGCTTCTTTCTCGTTGACGACACACCCGTTACCATCTCCGTTGCGGGCAGGATTCTTTCCCGGGACGCGCAATGAGCCGCCTGTCGGGCCCCCGCCCCTGCACCCTGTTCCGCGAGCAATCACCCCGGACTCTCTCATCACAATAAAAGGAGCCTTCTCATGAGCAAAATTCTCATTATCGACGATTCGAGCACCATGCGCAAAATCGTGGGTCGGGCCCTGCGCCAGGCCGGCTTTGAATTCGAAAAGACCCTGGAGGCGGCAGACGGTCAGCAGGCCCTGGACGTCCTGCGGGAAACTCCGGTGGACATCATCCTGAGCGACATCAACATGCCCAACATGAACGGGGTTGAATTTCTCCAGGCCAAAAACGATGATCCTGCGCTGCAGTCCATTCCGGTGGTCATGATTTCCACGGAAACCGGATCCGACATTCTGAATCAGGCCCTGGAGCTCGGTGCCAAAGGCAGCATCAAAAAGCCGTTCACTCCGGACCTGATCAAAGAGGTTCTGGGAAAAATTCTGTAGCAAAGGAACAAAACCGTGAACCTTGCACAATATATTGTCGAAGCGACCCAGGAAGTGTTTACCACCATGCTCATGGAGGAAGTCTCGGCGGGGGCCCCCTTAGAGACACGCAACGAGCGTTTTACCGACTCCATCTCCTCCATCGTGGGCATGGCCGGGGCCAACAAGGGGGCCGTGGCCGTGCACAGCCCCGTAAACGTGGCCTGCCGCATTACGGAACTCTTTCTCGGCATGGAAGTGGAATCTCTTGACGACGACGTCAAAGACGCCATGGGCGAGCTTGCCAACATGATCACCGGAAACGTGAAAGGCAAGCTGGAAGAGCAGGGCCAGGACATCCGCCTGTCCATCCCTACCACTGTCGACGGAGACAACTACACGGTCGAGTGCCCCGGAAAGCACGAGGGAACCATCGTCCCCTTCTCCTTCCAGGACTGTCGGTTTCTGGTGGAAATCCATTTCGAATAACCATATCGGGGAAAACGCGTGTTCAACTCCAACATCATCGCTCCCGCAGTCAGGGAGATTTTCGAATTCATGATCGGCATGGACCTCACGGTCCATGCCGATTCTTCTCCACTGCCCGGATACCATCTGAACAGCGTATCCGCGGTGATCGGATTTTCAGGCGCAACACGGGGAATGGTGGCCATCCATTGCTCCGAGCAGGTCGCCCTGGCCATCTCTTCGGCCCTGCTGGACACGAATGAGACCGAGGTGACCGCAGATGTCCGGGACGCCATGGGGGAAGTGGCCAACATGGTCGCAGGAGGAATCAAGGCCGCTGCTACGGAGCAGGGTGCGGAGCTGGAACTCTCCATCCCCACCACGGTCTGCGGGGAACGATATTCGGTGGGAGGATTCCCCTCGGCAAAAAAAACCGCGGTAGAGTTCTCGATCAAGGAAGGAAACTTTTTCGTCGAAATCCGATATGTTGGATAACACACCAGGGTTGTAATGGAATTCAAGAAATTTCTTGACCAGATCCTTTCCCTGGCCCGGGAAAACATCCGGGATGAAGTGGGCGGGCTCCTGGGGACCGAGTTCGAACTCGGCAGGCCCGAGCGTGAGCTCACCACGCTGTCTGAATTCCGGTCCGGCCTTCTTAAAAAGTACGCTTGTGCCGCCCTTGAGGTTCAGGGGCAGGGGGGGCAGTCAGGCACTTCCATGATGGCCTGTTCGGTACGCGACGCCATCCTCATAGGCGGGACCCTGCTCATGATTTCGTCCGGACTGAAATATTCCTGCTGGATATTTTTTTTCAGCTCGGATTCCGGAATCAT
>JAWLGC010000054.1:0-16347 GCA_041685265.1 Desulfomicrobiaceae bacterium
GTCGCGTTTCTCTTGATTTTCAGGACGCGGATGTTGAGCACGTGCTGCGTCTCCTTGCCGAAGTCAGCGGATATAATCTTATCATTGATCAGGGCGTGGCCGGAACCATTTCGTTGAAGCTCAAGGACCTTCCCTGGGACCACGCCCTTGATCTCATACTGCTGCAGAAGGGGCTCGGGATGGTGCTCAAAGGGAACATCATGCGTATCGCCACGGCAAAGAAGCTCGAGGAGGAGCGCAACCAGTTCAGGCGGGCCCGTGAGGCCGCCCTTGAAGCTCAGGAAAGCCTGGAAAATCTGGCTCCACTGGAGACGGCCTATATCCAGGTCAATTACAGTGCCGCGGCCGAACTGGAATCAAAGGTTCGCGAGTTTTTATCCCCTCGAGGGAAGGTCAGCCCGGATTCGAGGACGAACATCCTCATTGTTTCCGATACCGGAACCCAGCTGGATAAGATCCGTCGGGTCCTTGAAAAGCTGGATCGTCCGGAACGACAGGTGCGTATCGAGGCCAGAATCGTATATGCAACGGATGAGTTCAAGCGCAACCTCGGCCTGAAGTGGGGCGGGTCCTACGATCCGGAAACGGCAGCGAATCTGGCCGGGGAGCAATGGAGCAATGGCGTGGAAGTCACCGCGTTGAATCTGCCTAAAGAGGCTGTCACTGATTTTTCCGTGAAGGGAAATATTGCCAAGGTGCTTGGGGAGGATCTGTTCAAGCTGGACATGGAGCTGCAACTTGGGGAGACCACTGGGATCTCCAAGACCATTTCCTCTCCCAAGGTGGTCACTCTGAACAACAAGGAGGCTGAAATCGAGCAGACCACCCAGATTGCGTACAACACCCTGGATGATGCCAGCAACACCATCACGGAGTTCAAGGAAGCCCCGCTTAAGCTGCGGGTCACCCCCCAGATCACCCCGGACAACAAGCTGCTTCTGGATATCGAGGTTAATGACGACACCGCCACAACATCTCCCGCCAGCGATGAACCGGCCATCGAGAGCAAGCGGATTCAGACCAAGCTGATCGTCAACGATAAGGAGACCATTGTTATCGGGGGTATTCAGCGGGTGACCAGAAACAACAGTGAGACCCGGATTCCCGGTGCCGCTGATGTGCCGGTTCTCGGGTGGCTTTTTAAGAACAAGGCCAGGGAAGTAACCAAGCAGGAGCTGCTGGTCTTTATCCGCTGCGAGGTGTTGTAAGTTTATGCAGCTGCGTTTGGGATCTCTTAAGGATTTCGTCTCCATCTGGCGTGATGACTTTCTGGGTCGGCAGGGATTTTTTCTTCCTGAAAAACGGACGTTCGTGATGGGGGAATCCTTTAAAATGGATGTCCGGGTTCAGGAAGAGCAGTGGGGGAGTGTGGAGGTGGCGCTGGCCTGGTACAATATCAACGGCATGAATACCGAGCAGACCCCCCGGGGTGTTTTTCTGGCCCTGCTTCAGGCTGACGGCTCATTTCGAAAGAAACTGCAGAGTTTCTGATTCGAAGTTCCTCTTGTTCACAAGGCATATTTCAGCTATCGCTCCCCGCCGTACAGGAAAGGCGTTTACATGATTGCAACGCCCCGACAAGGGGCTTTTTTTTTGTCATCAATCAAATAGTTTCCCAAGGAAGATATTATATGGAACTTCGAAAGTCTGTTCGACCGGAAGTACATGATTTCAAGCCGTATACTCCCGGGCTTTCCATCGATGAAATCAGGGACCGCTACGGGTTGAACCAGGTTATCAAGATGGCCAGCAATGAAAATCCCCTGGGGACCTCCCCGGTGGTTCAGGAAGTTCTGGCCCGTAAAGCGGGATCGGCCTTTAGATATGCACAGGCCGGAAATCCGGCCCTGCGTGCCGCACTGGGACGGTTTCTCTCCATTGATCCGGAAATGATCGTGGCGGGCAACGGCTCTGATGAGATCATCGACCTTCTGATCCGGATCAAGGCCCGGCCCGGAGTGGATAACATTGTTGCCTTTGCCCCCTGCTTCAGTATCTATGCTCTGCAGGCCGGACTGTGCGGCGTGGAGCTGCGTCAGGCCCCGCTGGGGGAAGATATGCGCCCCGACTGGGACGGTCTGCTCGCGCTGGTCGATGAACATACCGCGCTGGTCTTTGTCACCTCGCCGGACAATCCGTCCGGGTATGCGGCACCGGTCCAGGAGCTTCGGGCCCTGCAAAAACAGCTGCCGGAGCAGGCGCTGCTTGTTGTCGATGAAGCCTATATTGAATTCGCCGACCCGGTGGAGAATCACACGGTGCTCCCTTTACTGAAAAACGGAGCGGATCTCGTTGTGTTGCGCACATTTTCCAAGATGTTCGGTCTGGCCGGGCTTCGGCTGGGGTATGGAATCATGCCGGCCTGGCTGGCTGACCTGATGCTACGGGTCCGTTTGCCGTTCAGTGTTAATATTCTGGCTGAAGAGGCCGGTATGGCCGTGCTTAGGGATAAGGAGTTTCAGGAGCTGACCCTGCAGGTGACCAGACAGGGCCGCACCGAACTGACTCGCGGACTGGAGCAGTGTAACTGCAGGGTGCTGTCGTCCCAGGCAAATTTTTTGATGTTTCAACCTCCATGCCCGGCAGACGACCTTTTTCAGGCCCTGCTGGAACAGGGGATCATCATCCGGCCGCTGAAGAGTTATGACAGGCCGGACTGGCTGCGGGTCAGCGTCGGTAACGAGCGTGAAAACAGGCAATTCCTGGAGGCGGTGCAGGAGGTGTTGCGTGGAAAATAAACCGATGATCGTTACCCTGGACGGTCCCTCGGGGGTCGGGAAGACCTCCCTGGCCCAGCAGGTGGCCGAGCGTCTCGGCATTGCCTATCTGGATACCGGAGCCATGTTTCGCGCCGTGGCCTGGAACCTGGGCGAAGGGGCCTGGGAGTGGGAGGCGGCCCGTATCCGGTCGGTATTGGGAACCCTTTGCTTCTCCCTGCAGGGAACAGGGGCGAAGACCGTGCTGCTGGTGAACGATGTCCCCCTGACGTCAGATATCAGAACCGAAACCGTGGGGATGTGGGCCTCGCACATGGCCCGGCTTGAGGCGGTCAGATCCGCGCTCAAGGAGGCCCAGCGGGCCCTTGGCAGGACGCATTCTCTGCTGGCCGAAGGCCGGGACATGGGAAGTGTGGTTTTTCCGGAGGCGCGGTACAAGTTTTTTCTTGATGCTTCTGCGGAGGTTCGTGCCGTGCGCAGATGGGAGCAGCTCAAGGCCATGGGCCGCGAGGAAGATCTGGCTCTGTTGACTGAGCAGATGCGTCTCCGTGACCATCAGGACCGCACCCGGGCCATCGCTCCCCTGAAGCCGGCCCCGGATGCGGAAATCATTGACACGGGGGGACTGACTCTCACCGAGGTGTTTCAGGAGATATGCGCAAGATTTTAGGCCCCTTCTTTCTTGCACTCATCCCATAATCTGTCCATTTCCTCCATGGACAACTCCTGGAACTCCATTCCCCGGGACCGGGCCAGCTGTTCCATGCGCTCGAATCGACCCAGAAATTTTCGGTTGGCTCCGTGCAGCGAGGAGTTGGCCTTGATTCCGTTACGGCGTCCGTATTCGGTCAGGGTGAACAGGTAGTCCCCAAATTCCTCTTCCATGCGGGCCTGATCCCCCTCGGCTCGGGCCTGCAGCCATTCCTGCCATTCCTCAGCCAGCTTCTCCTCCTGGGCTTTGTTGTCGGGCCAGGTGAACCCGATCCGGGCAGCCTTGGAGTTGATCCGGTAGGCGCGCAGCAGCGGGGGAAGAGACGCTGGCAGGCTGTCGAAGGTACTCTTTGGGGCAGAACCGGTTTCCTTTTTTTCCTCGCGCTTGATTTTCTCCCAGTTGGCCAGCAACTCCTCCTGATCGGCGAAGGTCACAGAATCAAAGACATGGGGATGGCGGCGGATCATTTTGGCAGCGTTCTCGTCCAGAACCCCGCTTAGAGTCACACCGTGGCTCTCCTTGTACAGTCTGGAAATGAAAAGCAGAAGAAAGAAGACGTCTCCGAGTTCCTCGGCCACTTCGGCGCTGTTTTCAGACCTGATGGCGTCGACCAGTTCAAAGCATTCTTCTATCAGGTAGTCGCATAGGGATTTGGGGGTCTGTTCCTTGTCCCAGGAGCACCCATCCGGGCCCAGGAGGGTGTCAATGACCTGCCTGAGGTCGCGCAGGGATTCAGTTGTTTTCACGAGTCCGTTCCTTGTCCTTGTTGAAGTTTTCGATCCAGTCCTGCTTCCAGAGCGTATCCAGGGACCGACTTTTGCGCGTGAATTCCTTGCGGATTTCCTTGGGGAAAAAGGAAACCACGGTCACGCTGAATTCTTTGATGTACGGGGCGACGTTCGATTCAGCCAGCATTGGAGTGCCCGGGCGCAAAAATGATGTCAGCACGATGAGAATCACCGAGCAGAGCAATCCTCCCTTGATGGACCCCAGCATGCCCCCTCCGAGACTGTCCGCCCATCCAAGAAGGACCAGCTTGAGAAGTTTTCGGAGCAGTGAGGCAACAATGAAGACAACCACGATTGTCCCGAAGAAAATCGTAAGGTAGCTCACGGCCGATGCGTACTCAACATTGCCGAGCAGGCGGACCACCACCTCTTCTCCCTGCACGTAGAATTCGTTGGCCAGGAAAAAACCGAGAATCAGGCCGAGGATGGAGGCGATTTCCCGGATCAGTCCCCTGAAAAATCCCCTGATGGCCATTACGCCGAGAATGGCCAGAAATATGATATCAAGAGTATTCATATCGAGACTCCCTGAAGTATGGTCGTGGCTACAATTGAAAGCGCAGTCTTTAGCATAAAATTAATCGACCGTGAATAGCCCTCGGGCCCGATACCCCGGATCGGGGATTGCCTTGACACTCGACGGTTCTGCTCTTAGAAAATGAAACTTTCCAGAGTAATCAAAAGTCCTGATCGTTTCGGGATTGTTAAACAGCACTCCACGGAGGAGATTTGCATGGCGTATGATATTCGGCTGGTCAAACTGGTCAATGGTGAGATGGTCTTGGGGAAGTGGGACCTGGAAGGGGAAAAAATCAATGATCCCGCAATGCTGCAGACCGTCCCCACCCAGCAAGGTGGAATGCAGATGCTGCTTTTGCCTTTTGGCTACCCTTTTGAGCAGGAGATCGACGGAGAAATTTCCTTCAAGCATATTCTCTATGAATACAAAACCATTCCCGAGGAACTCAAAACCAAATATCTGGAAGCGACTACCAATCTGACCCTTTCCTCTCCGGGCGGGATGTCCAATCTGGACCAAATGGCCGGGCAGGCCGGCGGAAATATCTCCGATCTGAGCCACCTTCTGAAAAAGTAGAGCCATTGCTTCGGCAGAAATCGCTTTGCTGCGGACGCAAGGGGCTTTAAAAAGCCCCTTGCGTCCCTTTTTATGATCTGTTTTTCCCACTCTTTGCCGATTACTGGAAGTGCACCATGTCAATGCGACCCCTTTTCCCTCTTTTTCCCCGTCCGAGTCACTATCTCGGTAACGAGGTTAATGCTGTTCACAAGGATACCGACACGGTTCAGGCCAGGGTCGGGCTGGCTTTTCCGGATGTCTACGAGGTGGGTATGTCCTACCTCGGCCAGCGTATCCTGTACCATCATGTCAATGCGGACCAGCGGTTCTGGGCTGAGCGGGTCTTCATGCCTTCCCTGGAGGTGTGCCGGATTCTTAAGGAAAATAAAGCTCTGCTTTCGACCCTGGAATCTGATACTCCGCTTTCTTTTCTGGACTGTCTGGCCTTCAGTCTGACCCATGAACTCTGTTATACCAACATTCTGGCCATGCTCGAACTGGCCGGGATTCCCTTGCGGGCGGCGGATCGAGATGAATCCTTCCCCCTCATTCTCGCCGGGGGAGGGTGCACCTTCAACGCAGAGCCGGTGGCCCCGTTTTTCGATGCCATGGTTCTCGGGGATGGAGAAGAAATTCTGCCGGAGATTCTCGGGCATGTAGCCCGTGCCAGGCACTCCGGGTGGAGCCGGGCAATGCTGCTCGAAGAACTGCGGACCATTCCCGGGGTGTATATCCCGTCGTTTTACGCTTTTCAGGAGCCTGGCCGGGAACTCGTGCCCCTGGTTTCGGAGTATGCGAGAGCGGAAAAACGGCTCGTCCGGGATATGGACGGACTCGGGTTTCCCGAAGCGCAGATCGTTCCGTTCGGCAATGTGATCCACGATCGATTTTCTGTGGAAATCGCCCGGGGGTGTACCCGGGGCTGTCGCTTCTGCCAGGCCGGAATGATCTACAGACCGGTTCGGGAGCGCTCCCCGCAGGTCTTGACGAAGGCCATCGAAAGCGGCCTGAATCAGACCGGGTGTGAGGAGCTTTCGTTTCTTTCGCTGAGTACCGGGGATTACTCCGCCCTTGATGGCCTGTTTCGGGAGACCTATTCAAGGTGTAGGTCCGAGCAGGTTTCCATGTCCCTTCCTTCTCTTCGAGTCGGTTCTGTGAGCCGCGAACTCATGGAGATGATGGGCAGCATCAGGCGGACCGGACTAACCCTTGCTCCGGAGGCCGGAAGCCAGCGATTACGGGACGTGATCAACAAGGGGGTCGGGGAAGAGGATCTTCTGGCTCACACCGAACAGGCATTTTCTCTCGGATGGCAGTCGGTCAAGCTGTATTTTATGATCGGACTGCCCACGGAAACCGAGGAGGATCTTCGGGGAATACTGGATCTCTGCCTCAAGGTCCGGGCAACTGCCGGCCCCAATGCCCGCAGGTTGCAGGTTACCGCTGCCGTATCCCCTTTTGTCCCCAAACCGCACACCCCTTTTCAGTGGGAACGGCAGCTCGGCGTCGAAGAAGTCGAGGACCGAATTCGATTTCTCAAGGAGATCATCCGGCCGCACAAATGGCTGAAGCTCAAATGGCACCACTCGCACATGAGTTTTCTCGAAGGGATTTTTTCCCGGGGAGACCGGACACTGGCCCCGGTCGTGGAACGGGCCTTTCAAAAGGGCGCTCTCTTTACCAGCTGGACTGATCATCTGGATCTGGAAAAATGGCTGGAGGCCATGGATGAGGAAGGGGTTCTTCCCGAACCTTTCCTTGAGGCCCGGGATGTCGATGCCGGCTTGCCCTGGGATCATCTGGTCAGCGGTGTCAGCCGGTCGTTTCTGCGGCGGGAACTGAAAAAAGCGTTGAATGGACGGTTGACCGGCGACTGCCGTTATGATGATTGTTCCAATTGTGGAGTATGCTCCTTTGATAAACGGCAAAGCGAACTCCAACTGCAGAGTGCTGCTGAGGAAATTCGTCCGGTGGTCACTTTTGCAGAGCGTGATCAATCCCATCAGCCCGGGGCGGCGGGGCAATGCGGGCCTGCAGACCTGATTGTCAAAGAGGCGCACTACCGGATCTGGTTTGAAAAGATGGGAGAAAGCCGCTTTCTGAGCCAGTTGGAGTTGCAGCGGATTTTTGAGCGGGCTTTTCGCAGGATGGGACTTCCGCTTTCGTTTTCGGCCGGTTTCCATCCTCTTCCCCTTCTGTCTTTCGGTATGGCCCTTCCCGTGGGAGTGGAAAGCAGGGAGGAGTGGGTGAATATCCACTTGCGTGAGGCATGGAAAACAGAAGATCTCGTCCGCGCTCTTGAGGGACAGCTGCCAGGCGGGATGCACGCTTTCAGAGCCGAACGTCTTTCTTCTGCACGGAAACAGCCGCAGGCCGTCATGGAAGAATATACCCTCCATGTGGATCATCCGGGGTTTGCCGCGGCGTGGGAGACATTTCTTTCCCGGGACACATTTCCCATCGAGAAAACCACGAAAAAGGGTAAAGTCAGGATTGTTGATCTGCGTCCTCTGGTCATGCCCGGCGAGAGTTCGAACCGGATCGTTTTTGACTGGCGTAACGGATACCATAATCCCCTTGCCCTGATTCGAAGCGTGATTCCCGGTGCAGGACCTGAGCAGATTCATCTTTGCAAGACCAGGCAGATTCTTGAAGGACAGCAGAACATTCCCTGATTGGTTCTTTGTCGGAAAACAGGACTGCCCGGAGTTGCGCAGGATACGCCGGACAAAAAAAAGCATAAAGGCAAGCTGAAAGCTTGCCTTTATGCTTTTTTTTAAACGGAAAAAAATTCCGAAATTCAGGCTAGCTCTTCTGTGCGGATCGTCTCTTTGTCCAAAGCTGCATTTCCTGCATCTTCTTTCTCCGGTCTCTGGCCAGTGACTTGGCTACGAGGGAGGTGCCTTTTTTGTATCCCCATTTGGCTTTGTATTCCTCTGGGGTCAGGTCGTGGGATGCCAGGTGGCGTTTAGTAAGCACCTTGAAAGATTTTCCGCACTCAAGGCAGATTACGCTTTTTTCCCGAATCGCTTTCTTGGGATCAACCGCAGGTTCTGCGGCGGCTTCGTCTGCGACTTTTCCGTCAGCGACAGCCCGAATCCCATCAGCCAGGGATTTGACCATCGAAGTGATTTCTTCTTCGGTCATGGTGCGAACGCTTGCCTGTGCCTTTACGATTTCCAAAGCCTGCTTCAAATAGTCTTCCATTGTTGCCTCCATACAGTTTGTTGTAATAACATAGAACTTGCAGTTAAACATATATATTTTTAATGTCAATAAAAAAGGAAATTGCTTTTTGGACAAAGTATGGATAGAAGCGGTTTGGTTGGTTGAATGAGATGGAACGTCTTGAAATGACAGGGAGATAGTATGAGTAGTGAGAACACGGCCCTTTCGGATGTAACCAGGGTGTTTATGTTTGAACACTGGCTTCGTTTCTATTTTGTGCAGGACCAGGACGGCGAGATACGTCTTGAGCTGACTTCTGCACAGAAGGACAGAATCCATGCCGAGTATCGTGAACTGGGGGAGCTGGCGGAGCGCATGGACGGAGAGGTTCTTTCCCCGGAAAAATGTCGGGCCTTTATTGTCGACTTTTTGCGCGACCAGTATGACGGGAAAAAGTATCCCATGGGAATGGTCCCCCAGATACTTGATCAGGCCGAATTTCAGCTCGAATTGGCCCTGTTCAACGTCTGGTCCAGTCTGCATGAGACCCAGCTTGAGACAGGGATTCTTGGATTTGAGAAATGGGAGGCTTTTTTCAAGGAATGGAAGGAGTCGGACCAGGGACGCCAGGTCCTTGTATCCATGCAGGTCAAGAACAAGGGTGAAGAGGTTCTGACGACGAACTGAAACAGGACGAGCCGGATCGGTCTGAACACAAGGAGGAGTGATGAAGATACGTTGTCTTGGAGCCGCTAAAACCGTTACCGGTTCCTGCTATGTCGTGCAGGCCGGAGAGGTGCGCTTTGCCATTGATTGTGGCCTGCATCAGGGAAACCGGGAGATCGAGGACAGAAATCTGGATATGGAGCCGTATGATCCGGAGAATCTCGATTTTGTTCTGATCACCCATGCACACATGGATCATAGCGGGCTTTTGCCCAGGCTGGTCAGCCACGGCTTCAAGGGCCCCGTGTACATGACTCCTCCGACGCAGGATCTTCTGGGGATCATGCTTCTGGATAGTGCTCACATTCAGGAGATGGAAGCCTTCTGGACAAATAAAAAACGGAAGCGCAAGGGAAAGAAAGCCGTACCTCCGCTGTACTCCACAGACGATGCGAAACGGGCCTTCCCGCTTTTCGAATCCGTGGAGTACGGCAGGACCTTTTCGCCGCTGCCCGGGATTGAGGCTACCTTCAGGGATGCCGGGCACATACTTGGTTCCGCGTTTATCGAAATCCGGATACAGGAAAACGGGGATCTGTACAGGATCGTTTTTTCCGGTGATCTCGGGCGCCCGAACCAGCTACTGGTCTCCGATCCGACCGGAGTTCACTTTGCGGATCACCTTTTTCTGGAATCCACATACGGGAACAGAAACCATAAAAATGTGGATTCCAGTCTCGAGGAGCTTGGCGAGGCCATTGCCTACAGCTACAAGCATGGGGAGAAGGTCATCATTCCCGCATTTGCTGTGGAGCGATCCCAGGAGATCATCTACACGCTGTATCTGCTGTCCAAGCAGGGCAGGCTGCCTGCGGATATGCCGATCTATCTTGACAGCCCCCTGGCCATCAAGGCGACCAGAATATTCCAGCAGCATCCGGAATATCTTGATGCAGATGCCCGGGAATTGATCAGCAACGGGGAAAATCCGTTCGCCATGGAGAATCTGCATTTCACCCTGACCACGGAAGAGTCCATGGCCATTAATGCCACGCCCGGTCCGGCTGTGGTCATTTCCGCCAGCGGGATGTGCAATGCCGGGCGGGTCAAGCATCATCTGCGCCATAACCTGTGGCGTCCGGGCGCTTCCGTTGTTTTTGTCGGGTTTCAGGCCATGGGGACTCCCGGGCGTAAGATTGTGGACGGAGCCCGCGAGATTTCCGTGTTCGGGGAGAATATCGCCATAAAGGCCAGGGTGTTCACCATCGGCGGGTTTTCCTCTCATGCCGGTCAGACCCAGCTCCTGAAGTGGTTGGAGGATATCAAGGACAAGGACACCAAGGTGTACCTCATCCACGGGGAAGAGACCGCTCAGGAAACTCTAAAGGAGATGATAGAAGCCAGATTCGGCTTTTCCGTGCATATTCCCGAGTACCTTGAGGAGATGACCCTCAAGCCGGGTCTGGAACCTGTCTGCGTTGTGGACCGGGAGCGGGCAACGCCGCATATCGATTGGGAGTACATGCTCGAAGAGACCTCCCGACTGGTCAGAGAGGTCGGAGGCAGGGTCGAAACACTGGAAGGAAAACCGTGGGTCGATCAGGTGGAAATGCGGGACAAGTTTCTGGAGCTGAACAGGAGACTGATGGAGATTTCTTCGGAGTTGTGAATATCTTCCCTGCAACGATCAAAGGCGTCCCCGGGGACGCCTTTTTTATTGCCGACAATACAACCCATAAGCGACTGTTCAGATCTCCGCGCCGATGGCAACGCCCGACATTGCCTACAAGTCTAAGATTCCCGTTTTCACGGGAATGATTGCTGGAAAGTACTGGCGTTGCGCTAAAGAACGCCAGTCAGGGTGAGCTGCGTAACTTCAGTAAAGTAAAAATGGTATTATACCATTTTCACTAAATCTTGACCGAAGAAAAGCGGCTGGAAGCCGCTTCTACCTTGAAGGCTCGGCGGGTCAGGACAAAATGGGATTGGTATTACTCCTCTTATAGCCTGTAATCCGGAAATTTTTTCCCGAGGTACATACGTTCAATCATAACTCTGTCTTGGCCAGAACAATGGAGTTTCTTTTGTAGTTGTACAGTTTCTGTTTCTGCTCCGGCAGGAAATCGAGAGGGACCTGGGAGAATCCCCGCTCCACAAACCAATGGGCAGAGCGGGTGGTCAGCACGAACAGCCGGGTGATATTCAGGGAGCGGGCCTGGGCTTCCATGGCTTTGAGAAGCGCATCCCCCCTGGCCTGTTTCTGGTATTCCGGGTGAACGGCCAGACAGGCCAGTTCGGCCTTGTCCTGGGCGGGAAAAGGGTACAGGGCGGCACATCCGATGACCGTCCCGTCAAGTTCGATGACTGTGAAATGAGCAACTTCCTGTTCCAGACGCTCCCGGGATCGTCGCACCAGTACCCCGGCCTCTTCCAGGGGGGTGAGGATGGACAGGAGTCCGGCCACATCCTCGATGGAGGCCTTTCTGATCCGTTCGTAGCTGTCGCGCAGGATCATGGTCCCGATCCCTTTGCGGGTAAAGATTTCCTGCAACAGGGATCCGTCTTCCCGGTAACTGATCAGGTGAGAGCGCTGCACGCCCCCGGCACATGCCTCGCATGCCGCCTGAATCTGACGCAACTGTTCGGGCAGAGGGGTGTTCGGGTCCTGGTCCTGCACCGTGTCCGCCAGCCAGGTTCTGGTCGGTCCGGTCAGCATTTCCGTAATTTTTTCTCCTCCGTCATTTCGCACCCCCTGCCGCTCCCCGTAAAAGACGAGTTTGTCTGCATTCAGCGTCATGGCCACCCGGGTGGCCACTTCCTCCACCTGCAGATTAAAAACCTCACCCGATGGAGAATAGCCAAGGTTGGGCAGGGCCACGATCCCCGACCGGTCCAGCACGTCCCGGATCGGAGCCGCGTCGATGCGCCGCACTTCACCGGCATGCCCCATATCCACACCGTCCAGAATACCCAGGGGTTTGGCAATAATCACGTTGCCGGTCCACAGCCGCAGCCGTGCATTCTGCAGCGGAGATGGAGCGATTCCCATGGAGCACTGGGCCTGGATCTGAATCTGGATTGTGCCCAGGACCTCCTTGACGCAGGTCAGGGTTGTCTCGTCGGTGATCCGCAAATGGTGATGAAACCGTGGTGTCATTCCTTTTTGCGTAACCTTGGCATCGATCTGGGGCCTGGACCCGTAGACCAGCACCAACCGTACCCCGAGACTGTTCAACAGGGCGATGTCATGTACGATGGTGGCAAAATTGGGATGGGCCAGGACCTCGCCGCTCAGGACCAGAACAAAGGTCCGGCCCCGGTGGGCATTGATGTAGGGTGTGGTGTTGCGCAGCCAGTGGACGTGGCCGGTGATGTCGCTTTGCATGATCAGGCCTGTTCCCCGTATCCCCGTTCCAGGGATTGCCGTTCCTCGTCGGTATCGGCATAGCTGATGCCGATCTGCCGGAAGGTTTCCGCCTTGACCAGAAATGCGTCCACCAGTTCGGGGTCGAAGTGGGCGCCTCGTCCTTCCTTGATGATGGATTGTACCCTGGGTAGCGGAAAGGGTGGTTTGTATACCCGTTTGCTGATCAGGGCATCGAACACGTCTGCCAGGGCCATAAGCCTTCCTGAAAGGGGGATGTCGTTGCCAAAACGTCCGAGGGGGTAACCTGAACCGTCCCATTTTTCATGATGAGAGTAGGCCACCTCCCGGGCCAGGCTGAGGAAGGAGTTGTCCGACCCGAGCATGGATTCCGCCTGCATGATGGCATCCCGTCCGTATTCGGTGTGCTTCTTCATCTCTTCGAATTCTTCGAAAGTGAGCTTGCCCGGCTTGAGCAGGATGGCGTCGGGCACGCCGATTTTCCCGATATCGTGCAGGGGGGCGGATTTGAACAGCAGGTCGATATATTCGTCACTCAGAAGGGAGCGGTACTCGGGGTTTGTCTCCCGCAGGTGTTCGGCCAGGATCCGGACATAGTGCTGGGTGCGCTGGATATGCCCGCCGGTCTCGTTGTCCCGGGTCTCGGCCAGTATGGCCATGGTCTGGATGGTCACATCCCGGGTCAGAAGCAGTTCATCGGTGCGCTCGCCCACCAGGTGTTCGAGATTGTCCCGGTGGGCCTTGAGTTCCAGGTGATTGCGGATTCTGGCTTTTAAAAGCTCCGGCTTGAACGGCTTGAGCACATAGTCCACGGCACCCAGAGCCAGACCTTTGGCTTCGTCTTCATCGTCATTCATGGCCGTGACGAAGATGACCGGAATATTGCGGGTTTCGGGATTTGCCTTGAGTTGCTCACACACCTCGTAGCCGTTCATCTCCGGCATCATGATGTCCAGCAGGATCAGGTCCGGCAGGGGGCGTTTCTTGAGCAACTGCAGTGCCTGCCTGCCGTCTCCGGCCGCAATCAGGGTATAGGTGTCCTTGAGCAGGCCAATTAATACATGGATATTGTCCGGGAGATCGTCGACGATGAGGATTTTCGGTTTCGCGTTCATGACTGTTGCTCCTGGGGGGTATGTGTCTCTGGTAGAGTACAGACGATCTGGGAAATAAGTTCCCTGGCCTCTTCGATTCTGAACTGCTGGAGTGCCGCATCAAGGCCCGTGGCCAGACCTGGAAAATGGACCTTTACGTCGGAGCGGATCTCTTCCCATGTGTCCAGGGCCAGGGCGATGTCGGAATCCAGAAGGGAAGGCAGGTCGCCCAGCCTGCTGCATTGTCCCGTATCCTCACCCTTGCGTGGGCCGACGGGAAGGGTTTCCTCGGGGATGGCTCCGGCAATGGATGAGGAAAGGGTGTCGATGCAGTCGGCCAGGCGGTCGATCCGGGGTTGGGTGTTTCCGTTGGTCTCAAGCTCCTGCTCCAGCTCCATACAGCACTGGGCCAGTTCAGTTGCTCCAAGGTTACCGGCCACCCCTTTGATACCGTGTACTGTCTGCCGGAGTTCTTCCGGGTTCTGTCCATGGCGCAGCTCCTTCGATACGGTACGGTATCTTTGCGTAAAACGGAGCAGGGCCTTGCGGTATGTTTCCGGATTTCCTCCGATGCGGCGCAGTCCGGCCTGATAATCAAGTCCGGCAATGGATTCGGGCAGAACCTCGTTGATATCGGGGACTACGCGGTTTTTCTTGCGCACAGCCCGGGCCGGTGACTTGCGGGGCGGTACCCATCTGGCGATGGCCCTGTACACCGCATCAGGGTCGACGGGTTTGACCAGGTGATCGTCCATGCCCGCTTTTATGCTCTTGTCCCGGTCATCCTGCAGGGCGTGGGCCGTCATGGCCAGAATGGGAAGGTTCTGCAGAAAGTCCCTCTGGCGAAGTCTGGTGCAGGTTTCATAGCCGTTCATGCCCGGCATTTCAATATCCATCAATACCAGATCGATGCCGTGATCTCTACGGCTGAGCATGTTCAGAGCGGCTTCTCCGTCAAAGGCTTCCTCCACATGCAATCCGCCCTGTTCCAGTAGCTCGCGGATAACCTGGCGATTGATCTCGTTGTCTTCGATTATCAGGATGCGTGCCCCCTGGACATGGGCCAGGTCAGGCATGGCCTGCTGCATGCTTCTGGTCGTGTCCAGGGTCTGCCGGCCATACGTTTCCATGATGGCGTTGAACAGATTTGATCTGTGTATCGGTTTGGACAGAGCGTGTTCTATTCCGGCCTGTGCGGCTTTTTCGCTTAGCTCTTTGCGTGTGTGGGCCGAGACCATAAGCATGTGCGGGACGCTGTGTTCGCCCAGAAGCTTTCGTATGGCCAGGGAGGTCTCGATACCGTCCAGTCCTGGCATCTTCCAGTCCAGGATGACCAGCTCAAAAGGAGTGTTGTTCTGTGCGGCCAGTTCTACGGACAGCAGGGCGGTCTGACCCGAGGAGGCACCGGTCACTTCGAAGCCGAAGGACTTGAGCATGTGGACCAGGACTTCCCTGGTTGTCTGATTGTCCTCCACCACAAGCGCCCTGGTTCCCCGCAGGTCCGTGCTCGGTTTCGGGAGGGGCATTGTCTCGCCCTGTACGCCGCACAGCGCGTTAAAGGAAAAGGTCGTCCCCTTGCCCGGGGTGCTCTGCACCGTGAGTTCTCCGCCCATGAGTTCGACCAGATGTTTGCAGATGGCCAGGCCGAGCCCGGTGCCGCCGTATTTGCGGGTGGTGGACCCGTCGGCCTGGGTAAAGGAGTCGAACAGGTGGGGGATGATCTGCTCAGGAATGCCGATGCCGGTGTCGGTCACGGAGATCAACACCTCAACCTTTCCGTCTTCGGTGCGGGATGCAAGGCGGGCTGTGATCACGATTTCTCCCTTGTCCGTGAACTTGATGGCGTTGCTCACGAGGTTGAGGAGGATCTGGCCGAGCCTGAGGGGGTCGCCGAGCAGGCCGTCGGGAATGTTTTCTTCGATAAAAAGGGTCAGTTCGAGCCCTTTTTCCTCGGCGCTGAAAACGGTGAGGTCCGAGAGTTCCTCAAGCACCCGCTCCAGGGAAAAGGGAATGGTCTCGATTTCCAGTCGGCCGGCCTCGACCTTGGAGAAGTCGAGGATGTCGTTGATGACCCGCAGCAGTGCCTGTGCGGATTTGCGCACCTTGCGGGCA
The DNA here is from genome assembly GCA_041685265.1 of Desulfomicrobiaceae bacterium. Classification (GTDB taxonomy): domain Bacteria; phylum Desulfobacterota; class Desulfovibrionia; order Desulfovibrionales; family Desulfomicrobiaceae; genus JAWLGC01. The sequence goes on from JAWLGC010000054.1 coordinate 15,721, forward strand.
AAGTCCCGTTGTCTGGAATCCAGGTCGGTCTGCAGCAGGAGGTGGGTCATACCGATGACCCCGTTCATGGGGGTCCGGATCTCGTGGCTCATGCGGGCCAGGAAGTCGCTCTTGGCCTGGCTGGCCAGTTCCGCGGCCTGCTTGGCCTCTTCAGCCTCGTTGCGGGTCTTGATGAGCATGGCCATGTTTTTTTTACGTTCGGTGATGTCCTGGTTGATGGCCATGTAGCCGGTGACGTTCCCGCTGTTGTCTTTGAGGGGTTGGACTTCCAGGTTGACCCAGTACGGTGTTTTCCATTTGTCGTAGTTGAGAATCTCTGCTGAAAATCCTTCCTGATTTTTCAGTTTGTCACTCATGTACCGGACCGTTTCCGGGTTCGTGTCCGGTCCTTGAAGCAGGTCGCCGGGTTTGTGTCCCAGGGCCTCCTCAAGGGAGTACCCGGTATGACGAATAAAGGCGTCGTTAACCCAGGTGATCTGTCCGCGAGTATCGGTGGTGGCCACTATGTTGTCCGTGCGTCTGGCGATAAGGGAAAGCTTGCGAAGTTCCTCCTCATTGCGTTTTCGGTCGTTGATGTCCTCAATGACGGAGATGAAGTACTCGACATCTCCCTCTTCGGTCCGGACC
>JAWLGC010000163.1:0-3970 GCA_041685265.1 Desulfomicrobiaceae bacterium
CAAAGAGAAACGGCCGGACTCCAGACCGGAGTGATCCAGAATGTTGTCGATAAGTTCCATAAGGATGGTTCCGGAAGCCAGAATATGGCGGACATGCTCGGCCTGTTTGGAGGTCAGGCCGGACAGGGACAGAATGCGCGACAGCCCCAGAATCCCGTTCAGCGGCGTGCGCAGGTCGTGCGTCATACAGGCCAGAAAACGGGACTTGGCGGCACTAGCCTCGTCGGCCGCCGACCGGGCCTGCTTCAACTGCTCCATCTGCACGCAGAGGCGTTTGTCCCTGTCCCGAAGGGCATCGAGCATGGCATTGGAGGCGTTGCCGAGCTCGATGAATTCCGCAGGGCCGTCCGGCAGAACCTTCGAAGCGTCCGGCCCCTGCTTCCGGATGGTACGGACCTGGGCCTGCAGGGCGGACAGGGGGCCGAGCACGAGCCGGTTGAGCACTCGGAGCACCAGGACCAGAACGCCGACAAAAACCGCGATCATGGCCAGAAACGAGACGACCGTGGCCTCGCTTCCAACGGCCGTGACCCGGGCCGGAAAAACAATATTCACCCCCAGATCCGGCCCGCCGGTCACGCCCGGAAGGATAAACCTTCGCTGCTGAAACCCGGTCCGGGCAGGCGCTGTCGTGCCGGCTTCCTCACCGGTACCGACAAAATAAAGACCGAGGTCCATCTGCAGCTGATCGGCCAGCATCCCGACCCGGTCCGCATCCAGATATCTGGCCATGAGCAGAACCCCGTTCACCGGGCCGGTACCATCGCTTTTTTCAATGGGACGAACCGAAAGAAACATGGGCCCCCGGGAACTTTTAAAGACCCCGGCAACCGGCTCTCCCCTGAGCGGTCCGCGTACGAGGCGAGCGAGAATCTCCGGAGAAGCGAATGCGCCGGGAACCTCCCCGCCCCAGGGTTTTATCCAACTCCAGACCACCCGGGCGGAACGGTCCAGAAACAGACACGCATCAGTCTCGGAATCCGTAAACGCGGAGTCAGCCAGACTGGAACGGATGAACGCCTCGTTCTGATCTTCGACAAAACGGTAGGCATCGTCCCACTGGGCCCAGTCGAAACACAAAACATCCAGGGAATGAAGGCGCTCGGCAAAAAAGGCCTTGGCCCGAATACGATTTTCTCGGGCAAGCTCCTCTTCGACCCGTTCAAAGGCCGTGAACATGCCCCCGTAAAAGACAAGTGCCGAAAAAGAGACAAGGACAAGAAAAGCGATACCGAAGAGTCCCAGAACCTGGGTAGTGATGGAGCGCGGTTTAGTCATGAGGAAATGCATTCCCCCGGGGAAAAGGGATTGAGCTCTTCCCGCGGCTGATGGATAGTGTTGCTGATACCCGGGAAGCCGTAAAGGATTTCCACCCTGAGGGCCAGAAAAAAGGGACGCAGCCGTGAGGCTGCGTCCCTTGAATGAGCGTGGTGCCGAAGGGGAGACTCGAACTCCCACGGAGAAACCTCCACTAGACCCTGAACCTAGCGTGTCTACCAATTCCACCACTTCGGCTCGGCACGAAGATGGCTTTATGGAAAATGACGGTGCTTGGCAAGCATTTTTTTCTCCATCGTACAAATATGTTCAGCTCAAAAGAGATGTTACCCCAAAAAAAAGCGTCGCAGGAGCTTACTGCGACGCTTTGATTGCAATGGTGCCGAAGGGGGGACTCGAACCCCCACGGGCGTGGCCCACTACCCCCTCAAGATAGCGTGTCTACCAATTCCACCACTTCGGCAACGGAGAACGGTTTTTATAGACCATCCTCTGATTTGTCCAGAAATTTTTTGTTACGATTCTGGAATCCCAGAATCCCAGAATCCCAGAATCCCAGAATCCCAGAATCCCAGAATCCCAGAATCCCAGAATCCCAGAATCCGCCTTTCAATTTCAGAATGCAACAGCAATCTTCACCAGCTTCCCGGCCTTATTCCTGAACAGCAGATGGCCGTGTTCCTTTCCATACAGATACAGGTCCCGGGTGACCTTCACGTCCTGACGGCAGTAGTCGATGATCTTGGACAACTTACCCTCTTTCCACCACTTCAGGGCCTGCAGGCCGTCGGCGCTCTTTTGGGCCTGCAGGGTGTGCCGGGAAAGATGGTCCAGGGACAGCCGGTATCCCAGCCGTTTGTGCACTTCGGACAGCATGTCCAGGGTGGGCAGGGAGCGGAAATCGAAATCGGAGTAGCCGCGCAGCACCTGATAGTCGAAACGGACGATATTGAATCCGATCACCAGGTCCAGCTGCTGCATGTGCGCCACGAGCTCGTCCAGGTCGTCTTCCAGGTAGGTGACGAACGCATCACTGCCGGAATCGTAGAGCACGGCGCAGGACACGCCCATTTTGTGCACCCTGGACCATCCGCCGACCTCCTTGGCCGAACGCATGGTCTCCAGGTCCATGACCCCGAACCGGAAAGAGGCTGTCCCGGCCGCTGCTTGGGCACCCGAAAGGCCCGGCCAACTCCCTGAATCCTGGTCCACAGGCCAGGACTGTTCCTCGGCGGTGCTCCCTTGAGGAGGACAGGGAGCGAGCTGCCCGGAACCATCGGAACGCTCCGGGACCGCGGGTGCAGCACAAGCCTCCCTGCCCTTCCCTGCATCCCCGTACTCGGCCACCGTCTCCTGCACGCCGTCCCGCGCTTCCTCCGAAACCTCCCGGAACAGATCTTCCTCGATCCCGCCCCGGCCCAGTTCCTCCAGCAGCACCCGGGCCGCGTTCTTGTCGATGGGGCGGTTGCCCGACCCGCACTTGGGGGAGTGCACGCAGGCCGGACACCCGGTTTCGCAGGAACAGGTCCGGATCACCTCCAGGGTCCTGGCCAGCAGCTCCCCGGCCCGGGAAAATCCCTGCAGAGTCAGTCCGGCCCCGCCGGGAAGCCCGTCGTAAATGAACACCGCGCCCCTGCCCACCTGGGGATGCATGGGGATGGAGATCCCGCCCAGGTCGTTGCGGTCGGCCAGAACCAGGAGCGGCAGAATACCGATGGCCGCATGCTCCAGGGCATGGATACCGCCCATGAAGTGCAGGTAGCGGGACTCCATGGACCGCCGGACCCGGTCCGGGATCTCGACCCAGATCCCCTGGGTCTCAAAGATCATCGGCGGCAGCTCCAGGGGGATCTCGCCCAGAAATTTCTGTCCGCGCACGGACCGCTTCTCATACCCGGTAACCTGCTCCGTGACCCGCAGCCGCCCGGAATGAACCCGGGTCCCGCCCACGACCATGGACTCGAACCGCTCCAGGATCTCGGTGTGTTTGAAACTGCGCGGTCTGGTGAAATGACGGACACTGGTCCGAACGGCATACACGGCTCCTGCATCCTCATCCAACCGCTTGACCACATAGGTCTGCCCGGAATGCAGGTACACGGCCCCGGGGTGGGTCTCGTGGTAGGCCCGAAACCGGTCCACTGTCCCGATATTCTCCCGGGTTGTCCCATCGAAGATGGTCATGGACCGGCCGGTGCCGCGCAGGGAGACCTTGCGCTGGGGAAATTTTCTGCCCGTGACCCATTCCAGATCGTCGGCCGTGGACATCAGGGTCCCGGACTGTTCGAGCTGGTCGATGCCCCTGCGAATCTGCGGGTCCCGGATCAGGGGCTCATCCCTGTGCAGCGGGGTTTCCGCCGCAGCGCATTCCAGATGGCGGTCCATGAGCACCGGATTGTACGGATTGATCACGGCCGCTTCGGGGGGCAGGGCGAAAAAACGATCCGGATTGTTCATAAAATACTGATCCAGGGCGTCTTCGTGTCCGATAAGGACCATGGCCGAACTCCGCCCGGACCGCCCCACCCGGCCGGCCCGCTGCCAGGTGGCCATGACTGATCCCGGATACCCGACCAGGATGCACAGATCCAGGCTCCCGATATCAATGCCCAGCTCCAGGGCGCTGGTGGAAACCACGGCCAGCAGATCCCCGGAGGTCAGACGGGCTTCGATCTCCCGCCGCTCCTCGGGC
>JAWLGC010000164.1:0-3960 GCA_041685265.1 Desulfomicrobiaceae bacterium
CCCTGGCCTATGAGACCTACGGTGAACTGAACGCGGCCCGGGACAACGCGGTCCTGGTCTGCCACGCCCTGACCGGAGATGCCCACCTGGCCGGGTACCACTCAGGTGAGGACAAAAAACCGGGCTGGTGGGACCTCATGGTCGGACCGGGCAAGCCCCTGGACACCAACCGGTACTTCATCATCTGCTCCAATGTCCTTGGGGGATGCATGGGCTCGAGCGGACCGACCCAGATCGATCCGGGCACTGGCCGCCCCTTCGGCCTGAACTTCCCCATGGTGACCATCGGGGACATGGTGGCGGCCCAGAAGGAACTGGTTGAACACCTGGGTATCGACACCCTTCTGACCGTCATCGGCGGGTCCATGGGGGGGATGCAGACTCTGGAATGGACCCTCAAGTATCCCGATGCCATGCGCGCGGCCGTGGTCCTGGCCTCCACCTGGCAGCACACCGCCCTGTCCATCGCCTTCAACGAAGTCGGCAGGCAGGCCATCATGTCTGATCCGGACTGGAACCAGGGTGACTACTACGGCACCTCGGTGCCGGGGCATGGACTGGCCGTGGCCCGAATGATCGGACACATCACCTACCTGTCCGATGCGTCCATGCGTCAGAAGTTCGGTCGCAGGCTCCAGGACAGATGCGAGATCTCCTACGGATTCGACACCGACTTCCAGGTCCAGAGCTATCTCCAGTACCAGGGCCGGAAATTCGTGGACCGGTTCGACGCCAACTCCTTTTTATACATGACCAAGGCGTGCGACTACTTTAACGTGGCCGACAAATGGGGTGCAGGCTCCCTGACCGAGGCGTTTGCCCGGGCCCGGGCCATGTTTATGGTGGTCTCCTTCACCTCGGACTGGCTCTATCCGACGGCCCAGTCCCGGGAGATGGTCCAGGCCATGAAAAAGAGCGGCCTGGATGTCAGCTTCTGCGAAATAAAGGCCGACTGCGGGCATGACGCGTTTCTGCTGCAGAGCGAGCGGCTGAACACGCTCATGCGGGGATTTATGGAAAAGGTTCTGAAGAGAGAAGGAGCATAGAGTTCTGATATAGCCGGGAAGGGATTATAGGGGGCAACCGGGCGTGCAAACACGTCCGCACTTTCACTGACACCACAAAAAGGAAAACAATGCGTTACGATCTGTCCGTCATCGCCTCCTGGATCGAACCGGGAAGCCGCGTCCTCGACCTGGGCTGCAGTGAAGGGTCCCTGCTGGCCCATCTGCAACAGACCAGGCAGGTGCGCGGCACCGGCATCGAGCAGGACGAAGCCAAGGTCCTGTCCGGAATCAAAAACGGGGTTTCGGTGCTCCACGGCGACATCTTCGAAGAAATCCGGGACTACCCGGACAACGCGTTCGACTACGTCATCCTGTCCCGCACCCTGCAGCAGGTCTACGAGCCGGCCACCCTCATCACCGAGATGCTCCGGGTGGGCAGGCGGGGCATCGTCAGCTTCCCCAACTTCAGCCACTGGAAAAACCGGCTCTGGTTCCTGACTCTTGGGAGGGCTCCCATCTCCAAAGAACTTCCTCACGAATGGTACGACACCCCCAATATCAGAGTCATCCCCATCGCCGACTTTCGCAGGTTCTGCCGGAAATCGGGATTCGAGATCCTGAAAGAACTCGCCCTGAGCACACACCATCACGAGGAACACGGCAAGGTGGTCAAAATCCTGCCCAACCTTCTGGCTGCTTACGGGGTGTTCATGCTGGAAAAACGGGAGTGATGAGAACATTGCCGGTGGCAACGCCCGGCAGTGCCCACAAGCCTGAGATTCCCGTCCCCGATCGTGGTCGAGGACAGGTTTTTCATCGAACCCTCTGCCGCCACAAAGAATTCTCCGGAAAGGATCAATCATATGGAAGTACAGGACGGCGTCCCGATCAACTTCGATGCCATCACCGCGCTTTTTCGCTCCGCGCAGGACGAACATCGGGACTATCTCTTTGAATATGAAGTCTACAACCTGCTGGGGGACTCCGGTGCGGAAACCCCGCCCAAATGCATCCTCATTCCCCGGGGGGCGCGTCCGGCTGATAACGAACTGAACGGGCTGCCCGGCGACAAGGTGGTGCTCAAAATCGTCTCCCCCGCCATCATTCACAAGACCGAAGTGGGCGGAGTGCGTGTCGTGGCCAAAAGCCCGGATAAAATCCGCTCGGCCGTGCGGCGCATGATGTACGAGGTACCTGAAAACTACGCCACCATGATCAACCTCGACCCGGACCATGCCCCCGACACATACAGGGGACTCACCGGCGAAGCTCTGATCACGGCCATCCGCCGCGATCTCAAAGGCGTCCTCATGGTCCAGTTCATGCCGCCGGACTCCGGAGCCTTCGGCAACGAGCTCATCGTGGGGCTGCGCAACACCCGTGAATTCGGCATGGTCATCTCGGCCGGTCTCGGCGGCACGGATACCGAACTCTACGCCGAGCGGTTCCGCAAGGGACAGGCCATTGTGGCCGCGTCCTGTGAACTCACCGACGGCGAAGCGTTCTTTGAACTGTTCCGCAAAACCATCTCCTACAAAAAACTCGCAGGCCTTACCCGCGGCCAGCGCCGGATTGTCACCGATGAACAGCTGGTGGAGTGTTTCACCTCATTTATCGAAATGGGCCGTCACTACTCGCCGACCAACCCGGGCGCCGAGTTCGTAATCAACGAAATGGAAATCAATCCGTACGCGTTCACCGATTTTCTCATGGTCCCGCTGGACGGCATGTGCAGATTCGGCAGGCCCGAGACTCGAGAAAACCCACGGCCCATCGCCAAAATCGAGAACCTGCTGCATCCCAAAAAGATCGGCATCATCGGCGTGTCCGCCAAGCGCAGAAACTTCGGCCGCATCATCCTGGATAACATCCTGGCCGAGGGCTACTCCAAAGAAGATGTTTACATTCTGCGCGACGGCGCGGACCAGGTGGACGGCATCACATGCGTTCCGAACCTTGCAGCCCTGCCGGAAAAACTCGACATGTTCGTGGTGGCCGTGGGTGCCGCCCAGGTTCCCGACCTGGTGGACGAGGTGGTTCGTCTGGACGCAGCCAACGCAGTCATGCTCATCCCCGGAGGCATGGGAGAAACCGAGGAAAGCGTGGAACGCGCAGCCAAAGTCATTGATGCCATCAACGAGGCGCACGGCACCTCGTCGGGTGGTCCTGTGTTCATCGGTGCCAACTGCATGGGCGTGGTCTCCCATCCCGGCAGATATGACACCTGGTTCATTCCCGAAGAAAAACTCCCCAAAAACCGCACCGCCGGGTATCACCGCGCGGCCCTGGTGAGCCAGTCCGGCGCATTTATGCTGCACCGCTTCAGCCAGTGCCCGGAACTGAATCCCGCCTACATGGTCAGCATGGGCAACCAGACCGACCTGACCCTGGGCGACATGGTCAAATACTTCAAGGATTCCGACGAAGTCGATGTCATCGCCGTGTACGCCGAAGGGTTCAGGGACCTGGACGGGCTTGAATTCTGTACAGCTGTCCGCGAGGCAGTACTGTCGGGCAAGGATGTTGTCTTCTACAAGGCAGGTCGCACCCCCGAGGGCAAGAACGCCACCTCCGGGCACACCGCTTCCCTTGCCGGTGACTACATGGTCTGTGAATCCTGCGTGCGTCAGGCAGGAGCCATCGTGGCCCGCAACTTCACCGAATTCCAGGATCTGTTGCTGCTGGCCGAAAATCTGGCCGACAAGACCATTGGCGGCAACCGGCTTGCCGCTGTTTCCGGGGCAGGGTTCGAGGCCGTGGGCATGGCCGACTCCATCCACTCCGATGACTATCAGATGCAGTTGGCATCCTTCTCCGCCGACACCCGCCACAAGGTCACAGACATCCTGGACGCAAAAAAACTGGGCGGACTCGTCACTGTGCAGAACCCGCTGGACATCAACCCGTCTGCCGACGACGAGGCGCACGCCTTCATCGCGGAAATCCTGTCCAG
>JAWLGC010000055.1:0-16243 GCA_041685265.1 Desulfomicrobiaceae bacterium
GAGGTGGAAGAGGTTCCGGAGAAGTTTGATGTGCTGCTGCGGGCGGTGAGCAGGCTGGGGAGGGAGGTCGGTAGAGGCAGTGTGATTCTCGATCTCGGGAAAATGATCACTCTCCGTACATTTCGGTAATCAGTCTGCGCAGCATTGCTGCTTCGGTTTCGGAAAGTGTGTCAATTTTCTTTTTCAATCTGCTTTTGCTGATGGTCCGAATCTGATCTACTGCAATCTCGGTCGGCTTTCCTGCGCATGTGATCTGAATTCGGGACCGCCACCCCGGATGCAGCGACGAGGTCAGCGGGCAGACGACCACTGTCTCGAGGTATTTGTTCATCTCGTTCTGGCTGACAACGACAACAGGGCGGACTTTGTTGATTTCGCTTCCCTGCGTGGGATTCAGATCGGCAAATCGGATTTCATATCGCGTCACGATCTTCATCATCCAGCCCGTCTGCTGCGGTTTCCTCAAAGTCTCCCCAATCTTCACCTGCCAGGGCCATGGCCTGATATGTCTCCTTCCAGGAGAGTTGCTCCGAATTTTCTTTTTTGAGGAGCAGGCCGTCGGCAGTCTCCTCAAGGACGAGGGTCTCCGACATCCCGTACTTCTGCAGCAGTGGCTTGGGAATGCGAATCCCTTTGGAATTGCCGATAGGGACCAGCTTGACGACATTGGAGCGTGTTCGTTTTTCCATGGAAAGCCTCCTTTGGTACTCTATGGTGTATATACAGTAATTACGGGAGGCTTTGAGGTCAACCTGTCCGGATCAGGTTCTCACTCCTGTTCCTTCCGATCCAGCACGCACATGTTCCTGTCCTTGCCCCAGCACTTGTTGCAGGACACACAGCGCGGCTTTCCCCGAAACCCTTCCTTCCACTTGTTGGGCAGATCCGGCTCCGAGAACAGGGTTCTGGACAACGAGAAGTACTGTATCCGGGTCGTCTTCAATATCTCCTCCATGACCGGGACGGACCGGTTGCCGCCCACCAGAATCACGGGCACGTCGATCCCTTCGGCGATCCTGGCTGCCGGTTCCCGGAAATAGGACTGCTTTTCCTCGGCCGTGATCTTCGGTTTGATGGGCAGGGTGGACGGGTCTTTGGAGAGGTGTCCCCCGGAGAGTTCGATGGCGGTGATGCCCCTGGCCTCAAGCCCTTTGGCCACCGTCAGGCTCTCCTCGGCCGTCAGCCCCTGGTCCCCCCATTCATCCGTGGCGTGCATCTTGATCAGCACCGGGTAGTCCGGGCCGACCTCTTTCCGGACGGCCTCAAGGACCTCGTAGATGATCCGGGCCCGGTTCTCGATGGGGCCGCCGTACTCGTCTTCGCGGCGGTTGAAGTACGGGGTCAGGAACTGGCTGAGAAGGTAGCCGTGGGCGCCGTGGATCTGGAAGCCGTCGAAACCGGCTTCTTTGGCGCGCCGGGCGGCCCGGGCATAGGCGTCGATCAGGGCCGCGATATCTTCCCTGGTCATGGGCGTGGGGGTGACCTTGAAGACCGGGTTCCGAACTGCGGACGGGCCCCAGATGAGCCGTGATTCGGGCTGAAACGAGGTCTGGGAGCCGCCGTAACAGGCCTGAAGCACGATGTTGGCGCCAAGGGCGTGGATGCGGTCGGTGAACTCCCTGTACTCCGGGATGAAGGAGTCGTCGTAGATGCCCATCATGCCCGGGTTGGGCTGCTCCTCTTCCCGGATGAAGGCGTACCCGGTGAGGATGGTGCCCACACCGCCTCTGGCCAGGTCCTCGTAGACCTTGAGCAGTTCCGGGGTCATATGTCCTTTGGCGTCGGCCAGGTTCTCCCAGGTGGAGGAGCGCCACAGGCGGTTCTTGAGGGTCATGGGGCCAAGGGTGGTGGGTTCGAAAAGGGTGGACATGGCTGGTTCTCCGTAACTGTTCACGTGGGGTAAAAAAGGGATTACAGGGAATAAGGGGAGTACAGGATTACAGGTAACGGCCTGGTAATCCTGTACCCCTGCGACGAAGGAGCATAATCCCCTTACTCCCGCGGGATGCTGCTACCACTTCTCCTGATGCACCCGCTCCGCCTTGTACCGGCTTTCGGCGGTGGGGTGCTGGTCCGGGTGGCCGATGGCGATGTAGCCAAGGGGTATGACCTGTTCAGGCAGGTTAAAGAGTTTTTTAAATCCTTCGATCCGGTCTTCCATGGGATGGATTCCGGTCCAGACCGCGCCGAGCTCGAGGCCCTGTACTGCCAGGAGCAGGTTCTGCACGGCGGCGGAGCAGTCCTGGACCCAGTAACCGGGGAATTTTTCCAGGCTCAGGTCACCGCAGACCAGGATGCCCACGGGGGCCTTGTCAGCCATCTGTGCGTACGGGTTGATCTTCTTGATTTCTGCCTGGGTCTCCTTGTCGCGAACCACCACGAACTGCCAGGGTTGGGCATTTCCGGCGCTGGGGGCCATCATGGCCGCTTCCAGGATTTTCGTGATCTGCTGGTCGGTGACGGGCTCACTGGTGTACTTGCGGATGCTGCGGCGGTTCATTATGGCGTCGAACAGGTTCATGTTGTTCTCCTTGCGGTTGAATGCGATTATGCGGACAGGATGTCCAACCCGGTCCTGTTTACTCGATGAGATTGAAAAAGGCCATCGGAGGAAATAGAAAAAAACAGAATTTCGCTTTCCGAAGAACGTCTGAAGGGCGTGCGATATTTGTCGTAGATGCCCCTGCCATATGAAAAGCCGGAAAACGTTTTGCGTCGTTTTCCGGCTTTTTCGTACGTGTGCGGTGATCGGCTATCCGAACAATGCCGAGGTGAACTCCTCGCCGTCGAAGGGGCGCAGGTCCTCCATCTTTTCCCCCAGGCCTACGAAGCTGATGGGGATGTCGTGTTCCAGGGCGATGGCCACGACCACGCCGCCCTTGGCCGTGCCGTCCAGTTTGGTCAGGACGATCTCGCTGACCGGGGCGGCCTCGGAGAACAGTTTGACCTGGGAGAGGGCGTTCTGGCCGGTGGTGGCGTCCAGGACCAGGATGGTCCGATGCGGGGCCTCGGGCATTTTTTTGGCCAGGACCCGTTGGATTTTCTTCAGCTCTTCCATGAGTCCGACCTTGGTCTGCAGCCGTCCGGCCGTATCCACAAAGACCATGTCGTATCCTCCGGCTTCTGCCGCATCCAGCGCCTCGTAGGCCACGGCAGCCGGGTCGGCCCCGTGTTCTTTGGCAAAGAATCCGGCCCCGACCCGGTCCGCCCAGACATTGAGCTGTTCAATGGCTGCGGCCCGGAAGGTGTCCCCGGCCGCCACCAGGACGCTCTTGCCCTGCATTTGGGCCCGGTGGGCCAGCTTGGCGATGGTGGTGGTCTTGCCCGCACCGTTTACGCCGACCATGAGGACGACTTCGGGTTTTTTGGGGACCTGGAGCGGTTCCACCGGGCGGAACAGGGAGGCCAGCTCCGCCTTGAGCAGCACCTTGAATTCCTCTCCGTCGCTGACTTTGGCCGCCCGAACCTTGGGCTTGAGGCGGTCCATGAGCTTCTGGGTGGCGGTCACGCCCACGTCGGCCATGATCAGGATCTCTTCGAACTCCTCCCAGAATTCGTCGTCAAAGGAGGTGTTCATGGTCAGGAGCTGATCGATTCGTCTGGAAAGCTGTTCCTTGGTTTTGCTCAGGCCGGCCGAGAGCTTGATGAACAGCCGGCTGCGTTCGTCCTCTTCATCTTCGAGATCCAGAGCCAGGGCCAACCGGTACTGGAGTTCGGAGCGGAATTCCTCCACGTACTCGTAGTCCATGTCGTCAAGCCATTTGGCAAACCGGGCCAGAAAGTCTTCGGACTCTTCTTCGGGTGCCTCCAGGCTCCTGAACAGGAACCGGAGCCGGGCCCAGAGTTCGTCGCCCTGTTCCTCCACCCCGTCCAGGATGAGGTTCAACCAGATGCTCAGCCGGGGTTCGGCGCTTTGCAGGGCAGTCAGAAGATCCCGTTGCCAGGCGGGGGCGTCCGGGCCGAGGAGATCGGCTTCGGGCTGGGGCGCAGGCGGTTCGGGAGCGGGCTCTGGCTCCTCCTCGATGATCTCCATTTCTTCGAGGTCGAGGATCTCTTCCAGGTCGAATTCCGGTTCAAGAAGTTCTTCCTCTGCAGCAACTGTCTCCTGGGCGACTACGGGTTCGGCGGTCGGTTCCGGGATTTCCTCCGGTTCATCCTTAATGAGTTCCTCTTCGGGCAGGACCGGCTCTTCGGAGACTGCAGGCTCGGGCTCGGCGGTCGGTTCCGGGATCTCCTTTGGCTCAACCTCAAGGAGTTCCTCTTCGGGCAGGACCGGCTCCTCGGGGACTGCAGGCTCGGGCTCGGCGGTCGGTTCCGGGATCTCCTTTGGTTCAACCTCAAGGAGTTCCTCTTCGGGCAGGACCGGCTCCTCGGGGACTGCAGGCTCGGGTTCGGCGGCCGGCTTCGGCAGCTCTTCCTGTTCGAGGGGCTCGGTCTCCCTCACAGGTTCGCCCGGCTCTTCGGGAATCAGGGACTCCGGTTCGATAGCCGGCTCTTCAAGTTCGGAAATCTCCTCCGGCTCGGCCGCGTGCTTTGCAGCCGGAGGTACCTGGTCTGATTGAGCCGGTTCGGCGCCGGACTCAGGCACCTTTTCGGGTTCGACAACCTCGTCGATCGGCTCTGTACCCTCGAGTTCCGGCTTGGGGGGCTCTTTCTTCCAGATTTTCTTGATTTTTGAAAAAAATCCCATGTGTTCTCCTGACAATCGGTGACTGGGTGCGATGGTTGGAAATGTTTACGGGGTGTCGTTACGGTCCAGGAAGATCCGATCCCACGGAATTTTTCCCTGGCCTTTCCTGAACCTGCGCAGCAGGACGTACAGGGCTCCGGCACCTCCATGCTTTGGAAGGGCCGTACAGAAGGCGAGCACGACCCGTTTCAGAGGTTCGTGTGTCAGCCAGGTGCTGATCTCCTGGCGCAGGATGCCCATGCCCATGGGAGAGTTGCGGCCCCGGCCCGGAATGAGCAGCACGCACCGCGTTTCCGCCAGGTAGTTTCTGCGCAGAAATTCCATCAGGGCCGGTTTGGCCTGGTCCAGATTCATGCCGTGCAGGTCCAGGCGGTCTTCGATACTGAACCGGCCGGTTCTGAGTTTTTCAAAGACTCTGGCGTCCAGTCCGCGGACCGTTCCCTGCATATAGTCTCCGGTGACCTCCAGATCGAAATCGATCCCCCCTCCGACGAGGCGGCGCAGGCCCTTCTTGACCCGTCTGTCCGGACCGGAAGGCGTCGGCCTGTGCAGGTCGGGCTGCCTGTTGACCTGTCTTCCTTTTTGGTCCAAAGGCATGACCCCGGCCATGGCCTTCTCAAAGGCCGTCAGTTCATCGTCCTGGCGGTCATGAGAGCTTTTCTCAGGATGCGGGGGGAGTGCTCCCCAGGTTTTTTTATGTGTTTTTTTTGTCAATTTTTCGAAAGGTCGTTGCATTGTGTTGCCTGAGGTCCCGAGAGGCGCTCCGGCCTGACTGGGTGAGTATATACAAAAAGGATTTCAAGGGCAAAACTTGGAATCCGGCCGGCATTGGGCTAGATCAAAAAAAACGGTTCGCACCAGAGGTGCAGGACCGACAACAAGGAGGAAGCGTGCGAATCATCAGTGGACGATTCGGGGGCAGGGTCCTTCGGACCACCTCCGGGCCGGGATACCGACCGGCAACGGGTCGTGTCCGGGAATCCCTGTTTTCCATGCTGGAGGCGCGGGGAATCTGCTGGTCCGAGACCCGGGTTATCGATATTTTTGCCGGAAGCGGCAGTCTGGGCATCGAGTGCCTGAGTCGGGGCGCGCCGCAGGCCTGGTTCGTGGAGAAAAGCCCCAGGGCCGCCGGGCTGATTCGTCGCAACCTTCAGGAGCTGGGTGCCCGGAGTTCTGAGTATGAGGTGGTGACCAGGGATCTGTTCACCTTTCTGGCCTCTCCACCTTCGGTTCGGTTTCAGCTCGCCTTTCTCGACCCCCCTTACGGCAGAAATCTGTTAAAGCCCGCTGTAGACAGACTTCTGGAAACAGGGCTTGTAAATGATGACGCCCTGATCTGCGCTGAAGTGGAAAAAAGCGTCGAACCGATCATGCCGAAAGAAACCGGGACGGTGCAGCTTGAGCTTCTCCGCGACAAGATATACGGGCAGACAAGGATATATTTATGGAAAACAACAAGGAACGCGTAGCGGTTTATCCCGGGACCTTCGATCCCATGACCAACGGACACGCCAGCCTGATCGAACGGGGGCTCGGGGTATTTGATCGGATCATCGTGGCCGTGGCCAGAGACACGCCCAAAAACCCGCTGTTCACCCTGGAGGAGCGAGTGGCCATAGCCAGGGAGGTCTTCTACGCCGAACCCCGGGTGGAGGTGGAACCTTTTTCCGGGTTGTTGGTGGAATATGTCCATTCCAGGGGAGTGAACACCATTCTTCGCGGACTGCGGGCCGTGTCCGATTTTGAGTACGAATTCCAGATGGCGCTCATGAATCGCAAGTTGAAGCACAATATCCATACGGTGTTCATGATGACCGACCACCGCTATCTGTATATCAGCTCGACCATTGTCAAGGACGTGGCACGCCTTGGCGGGGTCATTAACGGCCTTGTTCCGGAGACGGTCAAGGCCAGAATCTGCTGGAAACTGGCGGCTCAGGGGATCTCGACCCCCGTGGTCGACGGTACGGACCGGGAACTCGGGGACTGAAGAGCATGCGCAGATTGTCCATCGTGGCCATTGCCGGCGCCACAGGAACGGGAAAGACCGGGGCCGCGCTTCGGCTTGCCCGGGCATTCGGGGCCGGAGTGGTCAATTTCGATTCGCGTCAGGTCTACCGGTCCATCCCTCTGGTCACGGCTCAACCCTCGCTTGAAGAGCAGGAGGTGTGCCCCCATCGGCTGTATGGGTTTCTGGAACTGACCGAGGCCATGCATGCCGCCCGGTTTGCCGGTCTGGCCCACGAGGCCCTGGCTGAAACCGCCGACCAGGGACTGCTACCGGTCCTGGTCGGCGGGACCGGCATGTACCTCAAGGCGATCCTTCAGGGGTTGTCCCCCATCCCGGATATTGATCCGGACGTGCGGGAGCGGGTTCTGGCCGAATGCGCGCAAAAGGGCTCCGACCGGATGCACGCAATCCTGGTTTCGGTCGATCCCGAAGCCGCCGCCCGTATCCACCCTAACGATTCTCAGCGTATCTGCCGGGCCCTGGAAGTGTATCGGTCTTCCGGTCGGCCGCTTTCCGACTGGCAGCGGCAAAAGGGTGAGGCGCCACCGTATCGGGTGCTCAAAATCGGGCTGCATCGGGATCTGGACGAGTTGACCGTGGATCTTGCCCGCCGCATCGATTCCATGCTCGAACAGGGCGCTCTTTATGAGATCAGAGCGGCCTGGAAGGAGGTGCCGGACCGAACCGTACCCGGGTTTTCCGGGATAGGGTGCCCGGAGTTGCTCGCCCATCTGCACGGGGACTGCACCCTGAAGGAGGCCGGGGCCATGTGGTTGAAAAATACCCGGGCCTATGCCAAGCGCCAGATAACATGGTTCAAGCGGGACAGTGAGATCATCTGGCGTGCCCCGAGCGACCTGAGCGGCCTGGAAGAGCTTGTCGGAAACTGGCTCGACTCCGGAGAGGATCGCGCCGGGGCCGGAGAGAACCAATGATTTTTGAACAGGGAGACCGGGTATGATGATTTCAAGGATGTTCGGGACGTGCGTTGCCGTCCTTGTTTTGTTCGGGGCCGTGGCGCTGGTCACACCCGCACCCGCTGCGGCGGATCAGGAGGTGGTCGTGATCTGGCCGCTGGAACAGGGCGAATCGCCCCTTTCCGTGCGCCGCCAGGTTCTCGAGCACGGTTTTTTCATGGCAGTCCTGCAGGAGGCCGAAGCGGCTCTGCCGTTGTCGCTGGAAGAACCGCGTCGTGTGGCCCTGGGAACTTTTTTGCGCCCCAGGGTGGATGATCTGGTGACCAGCTACACGGAGACCGGAGCGGCTGTACAGGAGGAGCCTGCAGCCTATGTGGTGACCCTGGAGGTCGGGGTGAACGGACAGGCTCTGGAGGAGATGCTCAAGTCCACCGGAACCTTTTACACTGCGGGAAAAGCGTGGCCCTACGCCCTGACCCTGAGCGGGGCGAATCCCGGAGAGCGGCGGAAGCTGGATGTGCTTCAGTCCGTGACGGGTCTGCATGTGGTCGACGTATCTGCCGGCGAGGCCTCCCTGGACATTCCCCGGCTTGCCCTGCGCAAGGGGGGCGACGGGGTGTGGCAGGGGACCCTGGCCACGGGAAGTGAGACCTATTCCGGCCGCCATACCGACCTCGAGCCGCTGTGGCTGCAGCTCTGGAGCCGCTACTTCGGCCTTGCTGCGGTGCAGGACCGGGTCCTTGGAACCGTCTTTCTTTCCGTGCAGGGCTGGCCGGATCTGGACGGAGCCCTGGCCTTTGATGCCGCCCTGGGGGATGTCGGGGAGAGTCTGGATAACGAGACTCTGGTTCACCTCTCTTTGCGCCCGGATGAGGCCCGTGGAATGTGGAGAATTCGAACCACGGACCGGGAGCGACTGGCCCGGGATCTGGGAAGCATTCTTTCGGGAAAGGGGCTCTCCTTTGAGTTGTCCGAGTCACGGGTGCCGGAGAGGGAAGAGGGGTTGATGCGGGAGTTGTAGGCGTTTTGGGATCCGGAGCTTTCGGAAAAAAACTTCAGTGCGGAGCAGCCATGGACAGCAGGGCGACCTGGACCATCCCCAATATTCTGACCATTGCCAGGATTATTATCACCCCGGGATTTCTGATCGCTTTTTTGAATGACGCCATGGGGTTGGCCTGGTTTTTTTTTCTTCTGGCCGGATTGAGCGACGCCCTGGACGGGTTTCTGGCCCGAGCCCTGGACCAGCGTTCCGAGTTGGGGGCGATGCTCGACCCGCTGGCGGACAAAGTGTTGCTGGTCACCTCTTTCCTCTGTCTCGGGGCCAAGGGACTGGTCCCCAGCTGGCTGGTGGTCGTCGTGGTCACTCGGGATATGGTCATCGTCGGGGGGCTTTTTCTTCTTCAATTCTGGGGTGTTGATGTCCGTACCAGGATTGCTCCGACCATAATCAGCAAGCTGAACACCCTGCTTCAGATTCTGTTCGTGTTCGTGGTGCTTCTGCATCTGACCTTTCCGGCCTGGTCCCTGGCTGGTCTGCGGTTCGTGCTGGAGTGGGCCGTGGTCGTGTGCACCACGTTTTCAGGTGTGGACTATGTGCTGCGCGGGCTCAGGATATTCGCGGAATCCGAGACCCCCTGATTTTTGCGGATCCGAACCACAAAAGCCCCGGGAGATTTTTTGAATCCGCCGGGGCTTTTTGCTGTTCTCGAGACGAGATGCGCTATTTTTCGTCCTTTTTTTTGCTCTCCGCTTCCTTGTCCTTCGGAGTCACGTCGATTTCCTCGGGTTCATTGGTCGCTTTTTTGAAATTTTTAATGGCTTTGCCCATGCCCGAGCCTATTTCCGGGAGCTTGTTGGCTCCGAAAATGACCAGGACGATAACGAGAATAATGATGAGTTCCGGAATACCGATACCGAACATTCGTGCGTGCCTCCTGTGGAATAATATTCCAGAAGACATACAACGGGCCAGGGCACAGGTCAAGAAGGGAGGTGGCAGGAAAAGACTTGGCCATCGGCACGGCCCATGATATGTCACCAGCCTTCGCCATGATGTTGCCCGGCCTGTTTTTTTTTCTCGGTTCTGCAGGAGTTTTACGATGAACGCTACCCCTTCCGGTCCCCTGGTTCTCTATTTTCCCAATATGCATGAATCCCTTATTCCGTCCTCTCTTCCTTCCGGGGTGCGCCTGCTGGATTGCGGGTGCAGCGTCAGGAAAGGGGACCGTTACTGGGCTCCGGAAACGCTCCCTCATGCCCCGGCTCAGGTCCGGGCCATGATCCGGGAGTATTTCGAATTCGGGGAACGGTTTTCCCGGCCTGCGGAAATGACCCATTTCGAGGCCCGTGGGCTTGATGACTTTTATACCGATTCCAGGCAGGCTATTCAGTCCGAATTGCAGGGGAAAAAGTCGGAGGAGCGTGATCCTCGTATACCGGTGCTGCAAAAGGGACAGATGCTTCTGGCCCTCGGGGATGTCCTTGAAGAGCGGATTGCGGAAATGCAGGCCCTTGAAAGCAGGGTAGCTCAAAGCCGGGCTGATTTTGTCCGGGTGCTCGGGATCGATCCGGTCGCTGATGCGGCTGAAGCCGGCAAGGTGGAGATGCTGCCCTGGGAACGTCTGCTGGAGCCGTTTCTGCTGTTTCTGCCCAAAAACGGAGTGCTCCTTTTTTGTGATCCTGTGATCAGGGAGGGGCTAAAGGACAGGGGCGTGCACTTTTCTCCCCTGTCGAGTGAAGAATCGGAACAGATTATTCCGGGGTGCAGCAATACGCCCGGCAGCGCTCTGGCCCGGGTGCGTTATGATGATATTCTTTCTCCCGAAGCGGCCGGCCTGTTCGGTCCGGGAGAATTCAGGATTGTTTTTTGGGAGGCCGGATCATAATCGGATCCGGCCCGGACCTCCGCCCGGGGCCGAGGTCCGGTCATGCGTTCACTACAGCCTACGCCGAGGAGAAAAGGATGAGCGAGAGCAAAGAGAAGCTGGGGAAACGGATAAAACGATTCAGGGAGCTGAACGAAATCACCCTGCAGGAGCTGGCCGATCGGACCGGGTTGGGGGTCGATTTTCTAACTTCCCTGGAGCAGGATTCGGTATATCCTTCCCTGGGACCCTTGCTCAAGGTGGCCCGCGGTCTGGGAGTCCGGCTGGGAACGTTTCTGGATGACGAGGTCGGCCAGGATCCGCTGATCGTGCATTATGCGGAGCGTCGGGAAGAGCTGAGTATGCTTCGCGGCAAAGGGCAGTCCGCTGACCTTAAGTTTTTTTCCCTGGGCAAAGGCAAGACCGACCGGCATATGGAGCCGTTTGTGGTCGAGATCATGCCCCGGAGCGCCGAGGACAAGACCCTGTCCTCTCACGAAGGGGAGGAGTTTATACTGGTCCAGTCCGGCAGCATCGAGGTCATCTACGGCCAGAACACGTACATCCTGGGGGGCGGGGATTCCATCTATCTGAACTCCGTGGTTCCTCACCATGTCGGCTGTTCCGGGGATGAGCCCGCACGAATTCTGGCTGTGCTGTATTTTCCCGAATAATTTTGGCCCGGGCGACCGCCCGTTCACGTCATAAAACGAGTACGAGGTAGCGTATGCAGGAACATGGGGTGCAAGAAAAAACCCTGGGCCGGATTCTGGATGAGACCATTGCCGCATATCCGGACAACGAAGCCGTTGTCTATGTGGATCGTGATTTCAGGCTGACCTACCGGGAGTTTGGTCAGGTCGTGGATCAGATGGCCAAGGGGCTTATGGCCCTCGGGGTCAAGAAAGGTGAAAAGGTAGCCGTGTGGGCCTCCAATATTCCCTACTGGGTTACCCTGCAGTTCGCCACGGCCAAGATCGGGGCCATACTGCTCACGGTGAACACCAATTACAAAACCGCGGAGCTGGAATATCTGCTGCAGCAGTCGGATACGGAAAATCTGTTTCTCATGGATACATTCCGTGATACCGACTATGTCCAGACCGTATACGATTTGGTCCCAGAACTGCGCTCCCAGGAGCGCGGGTATCTCAAAAGCAAAAAGTTCCCCCGACTGAAACGGGTCTTTTTCATGGGCCAGGAAAAGCATCGAGGCATGTACACCATTCCCGAGTTGCTGGCCATGGGGCAGATGATCTCCGACGAGGAATACCTGGAACGTCAGGCCACTCTCGATCCTCAGGACGTGGTCAACATGCAGTACACCTCCGGGACTACCGGGTTCCCGAAGGGGGTCATGCTCAGCCATCACAATATAGGAAAGAACGGATTCTGGATCGGCGAGAATCAGCTGTTTACGGCCGATGACCGGGTCTGTATTCCGGTTCCCCTGTTTCACTGTTTCGGATGCGTTCTCGGAGTTCTGGCCTGCGTGAGCCACGGTTCGGCAATGGTCATTCTGGAAGGGTTCAATCCGCTTTTGATCATGACCTCGGTGGAAGAGGAGCGGTGTACGGCCCTGTACGGGGTTCCGACCATGTTTATTGCCGTGCTGGAGCATCGGCTGTTTCCCAAGTTCGACTTCAGCTCCATGCGCACCGGGATCATGGCCGGTTCCCCCTGTCCGGTCCGGGTCATGCGCGACGTCATCGACAAGATGAATATGAAGGACATCACCATCTGCTATGGCCTGACCGAGTCCTCCCCGGTCATGACGCAGACCCGTGTGGACGACCCCGTGGCGAAGCGGGTCGAGACCGTTGGGCGGCCCATGCCCGAGGTCGAGGTCCGGGTGGTCGATCCTGAGACCAACGCCCCCCTCCCGACCGGAGCCCAGGGTGAGGTCTGTTGTCGCGGGTACAACGTTATGAAGGGGTATTATGGAATGGAGGAGGCCACGAGCAAGGCGGTCGACAGCGACGGCTGGCTCCATTCCGGAGACGTGGGTATGTTCGACGAAGACGGATATCTGCACATTACCGGTCGCCTCAAGGACATGATCATCCGCGGGGGAGAAAATATATACCCTCGCGAAGTGGAAGAGTTCCTGTATTCCATGGAAGGAATTTCCGATGTGCAGGTGGTCGGCGTATCGAGCCGTAAGTACGGGGAGGAAGTCGGTGCCTTTGTCATTCTCAAGGAGGGGTATGACTATGCCCCCGAGGATGTCCGGGATTTCTGCAGGGGCAAAATCGCCCGGTACAAGACTCCCAAATATGTGGCCTTTGTCAGGGAATACCCCATGACCGCCAGTGGTAAGATTCAGAAGTTCAAGCTGCGGGAAATGGCCGGTAAGCTTTTTCCTCAGGCCATGAAGTAGGGAGATGGGGGCTGTTGACGGTACGGGCAACCGCAGCCGTCGGCGGACGAGAAATCCCTGACGGGAAGTCATGCCGTACGGCACGGCTTCCCGTTTTCAGCATGTGACGGCCCGCAGGGCGATGCAAGGAGATCTGATCGTGAAAATCTGTTCGCCGGTGTCCGGAAAAGGGCGCAAGGCCGGAATCAAGGGAATTATATTCGACTGTGACGGAGTACTTTTTGATTCCCGGGATGTGAACAAGCAGTACTACAATCTGATCCGGGAAGGATTGGGGATGGAACCCATGAGCCGGTCCGAAGAAGAGTACGTACATATGCACACTGCGGATAAATCCGTGGCCCATATCGTGCCTCCTGCCCGTATGCAGGAAGCGGCTCGGGTCAGAAGGTCTCTGTCCTACCGGTCTCTGATGCCGCTTATGCGCCCGGAAGAAGGGCTGGTGCCCTGCCTTGAAATGCTGCGTTCCCGGAACCTGCGCCTGGGGGTGAACACCAATCGCAAGGATACCATGGAACTGGTCCTGGAGCTGTTCGATCTGGAAATGTTTTTCTTTCCGGTTATCACGGCGGCCAAAGTGGTCACCCCCAAGCCTCACCCGGAGGGCGTGCACACCGTTTTGAGAACATGGCGCATGCATCGGGAGGAGGTGGTCTACATCGGGGATTCTCTTCTTGATCAACTCACCTGTCAGGGAGCCGGGATTCGTTTCTGGGCTTTCAAAAATGAGAATCTGACTGCCGAGATGCATATTCCGGATTTCTGGACTCTGCTGCAGTGGTTTGCAGAGTAGGGAAAATTTCAGGAAACGGTTTTCAATTTCGTCAAGCTTGTGAAATTTTTTTTTTGGTTTGACACTCGTGTCATTGTCGCTAGGAATCATAATCGTATACGGCTTAAGGAGGTCTGATGTTCATCTTTTCCAACTTTCTTCAGGCATTCGGGGCGGTGCTGGACACGGTACTGACCCTGTATTTCTGGATTGTCATTGTTTCCGCCTTGTTGTCATGGGTCAATCCCGATCCGTACAACCCTATTGTCCGGGCGCTGCGCAACCTGACCGAACCCGTTTTTTACCGGATCAGGAAATGGATTCCTTTTACCAATATGGGGGGCTTTGATTTTTCCCCGGTAGTGGTTCTGCTGGCCATCCAGTTCGTCAAGGGATTTCTGATTCGTACCCTTTATCAATTAGGAGCCATGTAGGTGCACGGGTTCCGTGTTGGTGTGATTTGTGCTTCACTCCCGGGGTGAGATTCTGTATCGGTATCAGTACGTGCATACCAGCCATTGAGGCAATAGGCACTCCGGCTCGGGACCTTTTTCAGCCGGAGTCTGAGAAGGCATCAACCAAAGGAGAACGCGTCTATGGAACAGTACGATCTCGAGCTCATCGCCAAGTATGGGGAACAGGATGAAGAACTCAAGGCGTTGTGGGAAGAACACGTCGGGTTCGAAAAACGGATCGGCAAGTTTTCCTCCAAGCCGTTTTTGACGCCGGAAGAGGACCAGGATTTTAAGGAAATGAAGAAACTCAAATTGGCGGGAAAAACCAAGATCCAGGAATTATTGGATAAATATAAAGAGCAGGAGGCATAGGATGCTGCTTACCGGGGCCCAGATTTTGCTCGAGTCGTTGTGCCGGGAAGGGGTGGACACTGTGTTCGGCTTTCCCGGCGGGGCCGTCATCGATATCTATGACGAACTCCCCAGATACGAAAAGCTGCGGCATGTGCTGGTCCGGCATGAACAGGGAGCTGTTCATGCCGCGGACGGCTATGCCAGAGCATCGGGCAAGGTCGGTGTCAGCCTCGTCACCTCGGGCCCCGGTGCTACCAATACCGTGACCGGCATTGCCACGGCGTACATGGATTCCATTCCCATGGTTGTCTTCACCGGTCAGGTTCCCACCAGTCTGATCGGGAATGATGCCTTTCAGGAGGCGGACATCGTGGGCATCACCCGGTCGTGCACCAAGCACAATTATCTGGTCACGGACGTCAAGGATCTGGCCAGAACCATCAAGCAGGCCTTCTACATCGCCCGGACCGGGCGGCCCGGACCGGTACTCGTGGACCTTCCCAAGGACGTCATGCAGGCCAAGACCAGATATGCGTATCCGGAGACCATCTCCATGCGCAGTTACAACCCCAACTACACCCCCAACCTGAAGCAGATGCACAAGGTGGTCGATCTGCTCAAAAAGGCAAAAAAACCGCTTATTTTTGCCGGGGGCGGTGTGGTCCTGGCCAATGCCTCGGAAGAACTGACCTGGCTGGCTCGGGCTCTGAGTGTCCCGGTCACCTCGACCCTGATGGGGCTAGGGGTTTTTCCCGGTAATGATCCCCTCTGGCTGGGCATGGTCGGCATGCACGGCACCTATGCCGCCAACATGGCCATGGACAGTACCGATCTGCTCATTTCCGTGGGAGCCCGGTTCGATGACCGGGTCACGGGCAAGTTGAGCAGCTTTGCCAAGCAGGCCAAGATCGTTCATATCGATATTGATCCGACCACTATCCGCAAGAACGTCTCCGTCAATGTGCCCATCGTGGCCGATTGCAAGACCGCCCTGCTGGCCCTGCGAGAGGATCTCACCGAGGATCTGCATAAGACCTCCTGGGAGGAAAAACACGGGTCCTGGCTCGATAAGCTCAGAGGATGGGAGGAGTCTCACCCTATGAGTTATCCCACGGAAGGTGAATCCATCAAGCCGCAGCAGGTGGTGGAAAAAATTTACGAAATCTCCGGGGGAGATGCGATAATTTCCACTGAGGTCGGACAGAACCAGATGTGGGCTGCACAGTTTTTCCGGTATCTGCGCCCCAGGACGCTGCTCACTTCCGGAGGGCTGGGAACCATGGGGTACGGCCTGCCCGCCGCCATCGGCGCTCAGGTCGCCTTCCCGGATAAACTGGTAGTGGACATCGCCGGGGATGGTTCCATCCAGATGAATATCCAGGAGATGGCTACGGCGGTCAGCTACGGTCTGCCGGTCAAGATCGTGATTCTGAACAACGGGTACCTCGGCATGGTCCGGCAGTGGCAGGAGTTGTTCTACAGCAGAAATTACTGCTCAACCTGTCTGCATACCAGTCCGGATTTCGTGGCCCTGGCCAAGGCGTACGGTGCGGAAGGAATCCGTATTCAAAAGCAGGAAGAACTGGTCCCGTTGCTGACCAGGGCTTTCAAGACTCCCGGTCCCGTTATCGTGGACGTGGTTGTGGAGCCCGAGGCCAATGTTTATCCCATGGTTCCGGCCGGAGCCTCCCTGTCCGAGATGCTTTTAGTGTAGGAGTGACCCATGCGACACATTCTTTCTATTCTGGTGGAGAACGAACCCGGAGTTCTGTCGCGGGTGGCCGGACTGTTCAGCGG
>JAWLGC010000165.1:0-3872 GCA_041685265.1 Desulfomicrobiaceae bacterium
GCCCGGCTGGAACGGCGGGGGCGGCTGGTGCCTGCCCAGGCAGGAGCGACAGGAAATGGTCTGCTTGCCTCACTGGGGACTCTGGGCCGCGATTTTCATTTTCTATTGGAAGAAAACAATCTGGTCGGGACGGATATCCCGGTCTTTCCCGAGGAACCCGAGGCCGAAACCCTGCTTGGAATGCTTCAGGAAGATCTTCGGGATTTCAGGAACCGCAAGGATATGGGCCGGGGCGAAATCGGTTTTGATGATTTTTCCATCCAGGTTCACTCCTGCCACTCCCCCATGCGGGAGATGGAGGTGCTCAAGGACCGGCTGCTCCATCTGCTTGAGACCAGGCCCGACGTGAATCCGTCGGATGTGCTGGTCATGTGCCCGGATATCGAATCCTATGCTCCCTATGTTCAGGCGGTGTTCGGCACCGGCGAGGAGAGAATTCCTTTTCGCGTTTCAGACAGATCCGTGGCCGGGGAGAACCTTGCAGTACGTGCCTTTTTCGAGATTCTGGATCTGCCCGGCTCCCGGTTCGAAGCGTCCCGTGTCCTGGGGCTGCTGGATATCCCGCCCGTGGCCCGTGCCTTTGATCTCAGCGACGGTGATCGGGACCTGATCCGAAACTGGGTCCGGGAGACAGGCATCCGCTGGGGCGTGGATGGTCCCTTTCGCGTCGAACTCGGTCTGCCGGGATACGGGGAGTACTCCTGGAAGTCCGGGCTGGAGCGGATTCTGTACGGGTTTCTCTGTCCGAAGACGGAGCTTTTTGACGGCCGGGTCGTCCCCTACACCCTGGTGGAAGGGGGCCAGGCCCAGGTTCTGGGAAGGTTTCTGGAGTTCGTGCAGGTTCTTGAAGAGGCGGCCGCGTCGCTGACCGGCTCCCGGACCGTATCCGCATGGGGCGAGGTGCTCATCGGACTTGTTGAGCAGTGTCTGGGAGGCCTGGAATCCGAAGAGCAGATTCTCTCCATTCGGGAGGCTCTGTCCGCCATGGTCGGGGAGGCTGCATCCGCCGGGTATGGCGGACTGCTCGATCTGGACGGGGTCCGGCATCTTTTGAAATCCAAACTGGCTGTGGACCCCGTGGAGTCCGGGTTTCTGTCCGGTGGGGTGACCTTCTGCACCCTGATCCCCATGCGCTCCATTCCCTTCAAGGCAGTCTGCCTGGTGGGAATGAACGATGCCGCGTTTCCCCGCAAAGATACCCGTCTCGGGTTCGATCTTATGGCTGCGGCCCCGGAGAAGGGAGACCGCAGTCTGCGCATGGATGACCGGTACCAGTTTCTGGAAGCCGTTCTGTCCGCCCGGGATGTTCTCTATGTAAGCTATGTGGGCAGATCCATTCGGGATAACGGGGAGATCCCCCCTTCGGTGCTTGTGGCTGAACTTATGGATCATATTCGGGAGAACTATGTCCGTGACGGGGAGGACCCGTGGGACACCCTGCATATCGAGCATCCGTTGCAACCTTTTCACAGGACCTATTTTTCCGGAGATGATGACCGGCTGTTCAGCTACAGCCGGGAAAATTGTCTTGGAGCCGAGAGTCTGCGAACCCCTCAGGAGCCGCGGCGATTCATGGACGAACCGGCGGTTGTTTCAGAGGGGGGCGTTTCCCTTGAAGATCTGTCCTGGTTTCTGGCGCATCCGAGCCGTTTTTTTGTTCGCTCAACCCTGAAAATGTACCTTGGGCGGGACCTGGATGCGGGGGAGGATCTTGAACCCCTGGCCGGGCTGGGCAAGCTGGAGGAGTATTTTCTGGGCAAAGCGCTTCTGGACCGGGAAACAGACGAGGAAACCGCGCTGACCATCCTGCGCGGCAAGAATATGCTTCCGCCGGAAAATATCGGTCGTCAGGTGCTGCACGCCGTGTGTGCAGAAGTGGAAACGCTTCGGTCCCGGGTCAAGGATCTGTCGGGAACGCATCCGCCGCGAACTCTGCCCGGGGTGAACCTGCCCATTGGCGACAGGGTGCTTGGGGGCAGGCTGCACCATCTTTTTCCGGCCGGGCTGGTCCGGTACCGTTTTGCAACGGTCAAGCCCAAAGACCTTCTCTCGGCCTGGGTGGAACACCTGTTTCTCAACAGCCTCGAGATCACCGGAAGCGAGCCGTTCACCTATATTCTCGGGCGCAAGGATTCCTGCCGGTTCACCCCGGTACATGGGGCCGGGAAGATTCTTGAAGACCTTGTGGCGCTCCTTGAGCAGGGAACAACCACCCCCCTTCCTTTTTTCCCGGCCTCGTCGCAGGAGTACGTCAAGGTCGCCCAAAAAGGGAAAGAGGGGGCGCTGGAAAAGGCCCGCAGGAAGTGGGAGGGGAGCAGGGACTATCCCGGCGAAGGGGAGGACCCGTACAACCGGCTCTGTTTTCAACACATCGATCCCTTTGATGATGCGTTCGGGGAACTGGCAGAGCGGGTTTTTGCGCCTTTACTGGAGCACAAGGAGAAATTGTCATGATATCTCCCCATATGGACACTCTGGATCTGTGCACCATTCCTCTTTCCGGGACCACCCTTATCGAGGCCGGAGCCGGAACCGGGAAGACGTATACCATTGCCGGGCTTTTTCTGCGTCTCATTCTGGAGCAGGATCTGTCTGTGGACGAGATTCTGGTGGTCACCTTTACCGAGGCGGCCACCGAGGAGCTGCGGGGGCGGATTCGGTCCCGCCTTCGGGATATGCTGGTGCTGTTTCGAGACCCCGCGGCCGGGGACACCGACGAACTGGAAACCCATCTTCTCATGACCATTGATCCTGAGACGGCGCAAAAACGTCTTGATAACGCGCTGCGCTCCTTTGATGAGGCGTCCATCAACACCATCCACGGGTTCTGCCGCAAGGTGCTGCAGGAGAACGCTTTTGAAAGCGGGGTCCGGTTCGACACCGAACTGACCACGGATAAGGAGGAACTGATCCGGGAGGTGGTCTCCGATTTCTGGCGGACCCGGCTGGTGTCGGCGCCGCCGGTGCTTCTGGAGCATCTGTCCGGTCTGAAAGGAGATGCCAAAGTCACTCCGGATTCGCTGGCGAGTCTGGCAGGCACGTGTATCAACAACGGATTTCCCCGGGTGGAGTCCGGACCGGAACCGGGGGATATCGACGCGCTCAGGCAGGAGTTTGCGTCCCGGTTCGATGAACTCTCGGAGGTGTATCCCGCCTGCCGGGAAGAGGTGGAGCGGATTCTTCTTTCGAGCCCGAATCTTGTGCATAAACTGCTCAGCAAACGGAGTGTTCCCAAACTGCTGGATACCCTGGAGCGGTTTCTCGGCCTTGGGGTTATGAGCCCGGCGGGCTATCTGGAGATGGAGCGACTGACACCCGGGTTTATCGAGTCGCAGGTCAAACCAGGAAAAGCCGTACCGGAACACGCTTTTTTTACGATTTTTGCGGACCTGTACACCGCTGCCGAGGCGGTGAGCGACTGTCTTACCGCCAGCGTCGACGCCCTCCGCGCTGCATTTGTGACCTACCTTCAGGCTGAACTTCCCATCCGCAAGGCCCGGCGCAATGTCCAGACCTTCGACGATCTTCTGACCCGGGTCCGGCATGGGCTGCAGCAGGGACCGGCTCTGGCCCGAAAGATCCGGGCCGGGTTCAAGGCGGCTCTTATTGATGAATTTCAGGACACGGACCCGGTTCAGTATGATATTTTTTCCTCGGTATTCGATGTTCCGGATCGCATCCTGTTTCTTATCGGCGACCCAAAACAGGCCATTTACGGGTTTCGCGGGGCGGATATTTTCGCCTATATGCAGGCCGTGGACCGGGCCGCCAAACGGGTGACCATGGATACCAACTACCGGTCCCAGCCCGGGCTGCTCAGGGCGGTCAACCACCTGTTCGGGAGTATCGATCGGCCGTTTCTGTTTCCGGAG
>JAWLGC010000056.1:0-15939 GCA_041685265.1 Desulfomicrobiaceae bacterium
GTAGCCGCACACACCTGGTATTGCTGCCACTCCTTAAACAGAAACTCCTTGTCCACGCCGATCTCCAGACGGTCCCAGGGAAAACGCTCGTTCTCCTTCCGTTCCCGGTCCAGATAGTCGCTCACATTGCAACTCCGATCCTTCAGGGCCGTGCGCCAATGAGCTCCCCGGGCCACATCAACCAGAACCGGATGGAGCTGTTCATCCCCGCGACTGAGCAGCCCCTGAATCCTGGCTTGAAAAGGGTTTTCCGCGCTGAACCGGATCCCCTTGCGCCCCCTGACCACATTACGGATCTGCTGCATGGCGGCCTTGAGCCGCTTTTCCGAAGCCATAGGGGCCCATTGCAGGGGAGTCCACGGTTTGGGCACCAGGCAGCTGGCGCTCAAGGTGATCAATTCCAATCCCTTGTTCTTTTTTCCCTTCCCGGCCTGCCGGGCCTCCTCGATCCTGTCCAGCAGTCCCTCCAGTTCCCGCAGGTCCTGCTCTCCCTCTCCGGGCCAGCCAACGATCATGTACAGTTTCAAAGTGTTGAACTGGAGCTCCGAAGCCAGGGATACGGCCTGCAGAAACGCTTCCTGGTCGAATCGCTTGTTCATGGCCGTGCGCAGTCTGGTACTGGCCCCTTCCAGGGCCAGAGTCAGGGTTCGAATTCCCTGCTTGCGCAAAAAGGTCAGAAACTCCCGATTCAAGCCGTCCGCGCGCAACGAGGAGAGGGAGAACTTGATCCTGCGGTCCGCCAGCCACTGCAGAAACGGAAACAGATCCTCCCAGTCGGTCAGGGCCGTCCCCACCAGGCCCACTTTAACCGGGTCGGTGCGACGTACGATATCCTGCAGCCTGGCCATTGTCGCATGACGCGGGGGGCGATAAATAAATCCGGCCGCACAAAATCGACATCCGTACGGACATCCCCGGTTGACCTCCAGAAGAACCATGTCCCGAAACTCGGCCTCGGAACTGACAAAACAGGAATATCCAGGATCCTTCAGGATCGGCCCCGAATCCGAAGCCACCATGCGCATCACCGGCTCCGGGGTCGTCCCCGGAAGGAACACACCGGGGAGTCGGGCAAGCCTGGCCAGAGCCGCTTCCCGGGAATCACCACCGAACCAGGCCTCTTTAAGAACCACGGCATGGTCGATAAAACCCTGTTCCGCTTCACCGATCCACGCAAAATCAAGGGAAGGCAGAATGGGAAACGGGTTAAGGAAGGAAACCGGTCCGCCGGCCATGACCAACGGCCAGTCCTGATGACGTTCAGAGGACCGCACCGCAATCCCGGCTCGATCGAGCATAGAAATAAGCGTGACGAAATCCCCTTCGAAATTGAGACTGAAGCAGATCAGCGGAAACTGGTCCAGAGTCCGCGAAGAGTCGGCCGAGACCGGTACTTCTGCCCTGGCATCCCAGAAGAACCGCTCCACCACAAACCCCGGATGGCCGCTCAGCAGACGATACGGGACCTGCCACCCCAGGGTGGACAGCCCCAGGGACTCTTTTTCCGGAAAAACCAGGGCAACGGGAAGCCGGCCGCCCCACTCTCCCGGAGTCGGTTTTTGCCGTCCCCAGAACAGATCATGCGCGTTATCGTTCATATTTCCTTCAAGAGACGATCAATTCCATCAAGGCCAGGCAGGCCGAGTATCGGACGATGAAAAGGATACAACTCTAATCGGCCTGCATCCGGATAAAGGAAGGAATCTCAAAATCCTCTTCATCGAAAACAAATTCCTCTTCCCCGCCCGAGGCCGGCTTTACGCTCGATTCCTCAACCGGCGGGGTGACCTTGGTCCGACGCAGATAGGCCGGGACATTGAGGTCCTGAGCTTCATTGGGGCTGATTTTTCGCTCCCTGGGACGATCTACCGCAGACTTGGGAGCAGGACGATTTTGAAGAGTGGGGGCAATCGACGTGACGTTGTCCACATTGTCATCATGTGATGTCCGCTCCAACTCGCCGATTCCGGTGGCTATGACCGTAATGCGCATCTCATCGGAAATTTCCGAATCAAAAACCGTCCCGAAGTAGATTTTGGCATCATCGTGGGCCGCTTCATGAATGATATTGGCTGCTTCACTGACCTCGTCAATAGTCAGGTCCGGTCCACAGGAGATATTCATGAGTACCCCCTTGGCCCCATCAATGGACACATCTTCAAGAAGCGGGCTGGTAATGGCCTTCATGGCCGCCTCTCTGGCCCGTCCCTCACCCTGGGAAATACCGGTACCCATCATGGCCAGTCCCATTTCAGACATGACCGCCTTGACGTCGGCAAAATCCAGGTTGATCAGTCCCGGAACCATTATCAGGTCGGAAATCCCTTTGACCGCATAGAAAAGCACCTCGTCCGCCTTGGAAAGCATGTCGATAAAGGTCGCCTTTTTCGAGGCCAGGGCCAGCAACCGATCATTGGGGATGGTAATGATGCTGTCTACGACCTCGCGCAGGGCTTTTATTCCCTTTTCGGCCTGTTTCAACCGTCTCTGCCCCTCGAAATAAAACGGCTTGGTGACCACGGCCACGGTCAAAGCCCCCATCTCCTTGGCGGCCTGGGCAATGACCGGCGCGGCCCCGGTCCCGGTTCCCCCGCCCATGCCTGCGGTGATGAACACCATATCACACTCCCCGAGGGTCTCCTTGATCAGGCCCATACTTTCCTGGGCCGCATCCCGCCCGGTTTCGGGGTTGGCTCCGGCTCCAAGTCCTTTGGTCAATTTTTCCCCGAGCTGGATCTTGTATTCCGCCTTGGAATGCTTCAGGGCCTGCATATCGGTGTTCGCGGTGATAAAGGTCACCCCTTTCATGGAGGAGGTGATCATGTTGTTCACGGCGTTACCGCCGCCTCCGCCGACTCCGACGACTTTGATCAAAGCGCTTTCTTCACGTTCGAGTTCCAAGAAGTCCATACTTCCTCCTTCATCCATAAAAGGTCCTTCGAAAAGTTCCTATTTGCCAATAAGTATTCGTACCCCGGACACCCCTGAACCCTCAGGAAATATCCGAAAACCATCTTTTCATTCGGGCCAGAATCCTGTTGAAGACATTCGCATCGCGAATACGTATCCTGGATTCTGCGTTCTGCCGACCGGCCCCGTAGTGCAACAGACCGACGGCAGTGGCGTACATGGGGCTGTTGACCACATCCCTGAGCCCCCCGACCCCTTTGGGGAATGCCACCCGCGTGGGCAGGTTGAAAATTTGTTCCCCCAGATCCTGCAACCCTTCAATACGAGAGGCCCCCCCGGTCAGGACCACGCCGGCACCGATCAATTTCTTGTACCCGGACCGGACCAGCTCCTGGTCGATCAACCCCAGGACTTCCTCCATGCGCGGCTCGCAGATCTCCGCCAGAACCTGCCGGGTCAGGCGGCGCGGCTCCCGGCCGCCCACGCTGGGCACTTCAATGACCTCATCCCCCTTGACCAGGTCGGCCAGAGCGGTCCCGTATCTGATCTTGATCTTTTCGGCCGCAACCATGGGGGTACGCAGCCCAAAAGCGATGTCGCTGGTCAGATTGGAGCCCCCCAAAGCCAACACACCGGTATGCTTGATGGAATTACTGTGAAAAATAGCGATATCCGAGGTCCCCCCCCCAAGATCGACCAGAGCCACCCCGATCTCGCGCTCCTCGTCGGTCAGCACGGCATACGAAGAGGCCAGAGACTCGAGCACGATATCTTCGACATCCAGTCCGGACCGGTGGCAGGAACGGATAATATTCTGGGCGCTGGTCACAGCTCCGGTCACGATGTGTACCTTGACCTCGAGCCGGACCCCGGACATGCCCAACGGATCCACGATTCCCCGCTGGTCATCCACAATATATTCCTGCGGCAGAATGTGAATGACTTCCCGGTCCAGGGGAATGGCCACGGCCTTGGCCGCATCCAGAACCCGTTCGATGTCCTTAGGAGTCACCTCGCCACCTTTGACTGCAATCACACCGTGGCTGTTGAATCCCTTGATATGGCTGCCTGCAATGCCGGCATAAACGGATCTGATTTCACACCCGGCCATGAGCTCAGCCTCTTCAAGTGCCTTCTTGATGGACTGTACGGTCTGTTCGATATTGACGACCACGCCTTTGCGCAGTCCGGTGGACGGGCTCGTCCCGATTCCGACCACGTCCACACCGTCCGGAGTTTTCTCTCCGACCACGGTACATATCTTGGTGGTCCCGATATCAAGCCCGACAATGAGTTCTGATTTGGACATCTCTCCATCCTCGTGCAAAAAGTAGCGGTCTTGAAAAATGGCCTTCGGCGACGATCCTCAGTCGGAAGTCAACTCGACCCAGGCCTTGCTCCCCAGAACCGAAACCGTCCGCACCCGGCTCAGTTCATTTTTGGCCCGCAAGTCAGCCCAAACCCGTTTCAGGCGTGCGCCCGACAAGGGAAGATGTTCGCCATCCAGTACGATCTTCATCCCCTCCTCCTCCAAAAACAGCGTAACCAAATCTCCCGACCCCATTCGAACCCAGGCTACCTCACGATCCGAAAACGGAAGGAGTCTTCCCTGAAGCTGCCGTACGAGTTCCGCAAGGATCTGTTGATTTCTCTCGTTTTCCTCTTCCAAGACCAGAAAAGGAAGGGAGATAAATTTCCCCGGGGTCACCGGACTGATTCGCTCCCCGCGACAGTCGGCATAAAACAGGGAGGTACCCGAGCGAACCCAGAAAGAGGCTTCCCGCTCCTTGATGGTCAGGATTAGAGTATCCGGAAGCTCCCTTTTGATCCGCACCGCCGCCACCCAGGGCTCTTTGGTCAACCGGGCCTGAATCCGGGCAATATTCAAACCCAGAACATTCTGGCCCGGCTCCAGACCGGCCCGGGAAACCACCTCTTCATCCTCGAGATAGTGATTCCCCTTCACGAAAATTTCTTCCAACCCGAAGAGGGGTGTGCGAGTCACCCATCGATAGGAATACAACAACCCGACTGTAATACATCCGACCATGACCACCCAGCCAAGAGCTGCGCAGATCGGTAAGGAAACGGCCAACAAACGACTTCCAAGCCCTGTTCCTCCTGAACGGCCAGAGTTGTTCGACCTGCGTGCGTTCGGCTTGGCGGTCTTGCGGAAACTCCCTTTCATGAAACAATACAAACCTCGAGTTCCAGATCGACACCATGTCTCTTTAGAACAGCGGCCCGGGCCTGGTCGATCAATTCCATGGCCTGCTCAAAAGTTCCGCCTCCGGTATTGGCCAGAAAATTGGCATGCATCCCGGAAAAACACATCCCCCCGCACCGTGCTCCGCGAAAACCGGCCTGATCCAACAACCTGCCGGCACTCTCTCCCTCGGGGTTTTTGAACACACAGCCGGCTGTCCTGGCCCGTAAAGGCTGGACCCTCGCTTTCCGTGCAAGCCAGTTCCGATAGTCGACCATGACCTCTTTTCCCTGCGCTCTGTGCAGGAGCAGCTCGACATTCAGAATCAGAAACCAGGGAACATCGGGACAAAGCCGGAAAGACCGATACCCGGCAACAAACCCCTTGGGTCCGGCCCAGAAAGAGCCGGTCTCCGGACTCCAGACCTGCACCCTGCCCAGCACCCGGCCGAATTCCTGTCCATGAGAACCTGCATTCATGGCCACGCCACCACCCACAGTGCCCGGTATTCCGGCCAGTCCTTCCAGCCCGCGCAGCCCTTTTCCGGCCGCCCAGACCAGCAAACGTACCAGAGAGCACCCCCCGTCCGCCCGAACCCTGACCGCTTCTTCTTCCTGGTCAACAATCACGGGAGTGGTTTCGGCGCATTTTCGAACCAGAACCAGATCCAGTTCCCCGTCCCGAACCAGAAGATTGCTTCCCCCGCCAAGAACAACCGGAGGTCCGGAATGCTCGTCCATGACCTCGGCGAGACGATCCAGGTCTGCCTCTTTGCCGACTTCGATCAGAGCCCGGGCGTGCCCTCCGACCCGGATGGTCGTCATGGACCCGAAGTGCGGACGCTCGATAATGTTCATTCGTTTTGCAGAAACCCTGCGCCAACGGTCCAGATACTCCCGGCTCCGAGCGTCAGAAACAGATCCCCCGGTTGCAAAATCCCGGGCAGTGCAGCGGACATGGCCGGAAAATCTTCATAAAAACTGACAGAAGTCTCGGACACCTGACGAATGGCGTGAGCCAGGTTCATGCCGCTCACCCCTGGAATCGGAGTCTCCGAGGCCGGATAGATTTCAGTCAGCAACAGCAGATCCACGTCTTCGAACACCTTTGAAAATTCTCCGAACAGGGCCCGAGTTCTGGTGAATCGATGCGGCTGGAAGGCGACCACCAGCCGCTTGTCCGGATAACACTGTCTGGCCGTAGCCAGGGTGGCCCGAATCTCGGTCGGATGGTGTCCGTAATCATCAACCACCAGCACGCCCCTGGTTTCTCCTTTGTGTTCAAAGCGACGCCCCACACCGCCGAACACCCCCAGCGCATGGATGATGTCCTCTTTGTCGATTCCGCAGTGCACCGCGACACCTATCGCAGCAAGGGCGTTGAGCACGTTGTGTCTCCCGGGCTGAGCAAGCTCGACGCGCCCCCAGAATCGGTCTTCATACATGACATCGAAGCAGGCCCGGTGATCGATAACGATATTTTCCGCACGGAGTTGATTGCCGGGCTCAATCCCGTAGGAAAACACGGGACGATTGATTCTGGGCAGAATTGACCGGACCCCCGGGTCATCGCCGCAAACCACATTCAGCCCGTAAAAGGGAACATTGTTCATGTACCGGACAAAGGCGTCCCGGATCGCCTCCAAATCGGGATAATGGTCCAGATGGTCCGCATCCACGTTGGTGACCACCGTGGTCTTGGGGAACAGACACAGAAACGAGCCATCGGACTCATCGGCCTCGGCAATGAGAAATTCCCCTTCGCCGAGCATGGCATTGCTGCCGTACGAGTTGAGTCGCCCGCCGATGATCACCGTGGGATCCTGCCCGGCCTCCTTGAATATCGTGGCCAGAAAGGATGTGGTCGTGGTCTTTCCATGGGTACCGGCCACGCCGATCCCATTCTTGAGGCGCATCAGTTCCGCCAGCATCTCCGCCCGGGGAATGACCGGAATCCCGTTGGCACGAGCCTCCACAAGCTCCGGATTATCCTCGGGGATGGCCGTCGAACGAACCACAACCTGTGCCTGCCCGACATAAGCCCCGTCGTGCCCCTTGAAAACCGTAACTCCCAGAGCGCGGAGATGGTCGACAACCGCCCCCGTACTCAGATCCGAACCCTGAACTTCATACCCAAGATTCCTAAGTACTTCAGCAATACCGCTCATACCTGAGCCGGCGATGCCGATCATATGAATACACTGTATTTTCGACTGCATGGACATGGCGTTCACTCCTCTCTACTCCCAGATCTCGGGACCTGCTCCCAAGATCTTCCTTGAAACATTTTCAGATCCCCGCCTCAAGCAGTTCCTCAAGCTGGTCAACAACAACACGAGCCGCATCAGGCCGCCCCATCCGGGAGGCAGCCGCCGACATTTCTTCCAGCTTTTCCGGCATGGAAAGCAGGTCCCCGACCATGTTGGCCAGACTGACTTCGGAGAGACAGCTCTGGAGCACTATCATGGCGGCCCCGGCTTCTTCCAGCTGCCTGGCATTCCCGAACTGATGGTTGTGAGTGGCATATGGGAACGGGATCAGGACGCTGGGCTTTCCGGCCACGGTCAGTTCCGCAGTGGTCGTTGCTCCGGCTCGGGCCAGAACGAGATCCGCATCCTCATATGCCGCAGCCATATCCTTGATAAACGGCTCCACACAGGCTTCGGGGTAGACCCTGGAGTAGATTTCCCTGATTTTTTTGTATTGCACCGGACCGGTCTGGTGCCTGACGTGTACTCCCTGGGCCTTCAAAGCGGGAAGCGCCTCGACAATGGCGTCGTTGATCGCCCGGGCTCCCTGGCTTCCGCCCAGTATCAGCAGATTGCGCCCCGGTACCCGGCGTTGCCCCCGAAGGGACATGATCGATTTTCGGACCGGATTTCCTGTATGCACCACACTCCGTCCCTGAAAGCGTTTCTCCTGATCATGAAAACTGAGCAGAACTCTGTCGACCCGCGTCCCAAGTATCCGGTTGCACACTCCCGGGACACTATTCTGCTCATGGATGGCGGTCGGAAAACGAAGCAGTCTACCGGCCTGGACCGCAGCAAATCCGGCGTATCCACCAAAGCCGAGAATCACCTCGGGCTTGAACCGGTTCAGGAGAAACAAGGCCCGCAGAGCACTCCATCCGAGGAGGAAAAGCGCTCCCACCGACCTGACCCCTTTACCCAGAACACCCCGGACCGGCAGAGCAACAAACTCCAGACCGGCCTCCCGGGCAAGTTCGGCCTCAGCCCCCTGTTTCCCGCCGACAAACAGAATTCGAACCCCGGGATACCGGTTCCGGATCTCTTCGGCCACGGCAAGAGCCGGAAAAATATGTCCACCGGTTCCCCCGGTGGTCAGCACCACCCTCTTCATCGCCCCTCCCGGGAGGAAAGATTGAGCAATATTCCCACACAAAAAAAGCAGACCAGAAGATGACTTCCACCGTAACTGAGAAAGGGCATGGGAATCCCCTTTGGAGGTGCCGCCCCGAGCACCACGGCCGCATTCACCAGCCCTCCAAGGATGACGATCATCCCCATGCCCGTGGCCACAAGCCGGTCTCGCAGCTCACGTTGCTGCAGGGCGATGGCCAGCGTGCGCCATAAAATAACCCCGATCAGCAAAAAAACGGCAGAGACCCCGACAAAGCCGAGCTCCTCTCCAAGCACCGCCAGAATGAAATCGTTGTGCGCGTCCGGCAGAAAAAGCAGTTTCTGCCGGCTCGCCCCCAGCCCCACTCCAAACCAGTGCCCGTTCCCCAGGGCATACAAAGACTGAACCAGTTGATACCCGGTATCCTGAGCATCCTTAAAAGGATCGAGAAAGGCGAGCAGCCTCTTGACCCGGTACGGTGACGAAATCACGAGTTGAACTGCCGCGCCCGCCGCCAGAACAAAAGATACTCCCAGAAAAACGATCCTGGTCCCACCCACGAAGCATAATACAGACAGCAGGGTGCATAAAAAAACCGCCCCTCCGAAATCCGGTTGCAGCAGCAGCAGCCCCGCCAGGATCCCGGTCACCAGAACCGGGGGAAGAAAGCCCACACTGAATGTCCTCACCAGGTGCTGTCTTCCCGCAAAAAAATAGGCCAGATAAAAAACCAGGGCCACCTTGACAGGTTCCAAAGGCTGCAGGGAAAACGGACCGAGCCGGATCCAGCGGGTCGCCCCTCCCGCAGTCCCCCCAAAGGAGGTGAAGTCCGTCACGACCAACAGCAGAACCGCGGCAAACAGAAAAAAATAGGTCAGCTTGTACCAGATGATGCGAGGCATCTTCCACGTCGCGACCAGGAGACAGAGTCCGGTGAACATAAACAGGACGTGCTTGCGCATAAAATGATACTTATCATCAA
The DNA here is from genome assembly GCA_041685265.1 of Desulfomicrobiaceae bacterium. Classification (GTDB taxonomy): domain Bacteria; phylum Desulfobacterota; class Desulfovibrionia; order Desulfovibrionales; family Desulfomicrobiaceae; genus JAWLGC01. Next base: position 9,461 of record JAWLGC010000056.1, read on the forward strand.
AATATCTCTCGGCCATAATCCCGCTGGCGCTCATAACCATGACCAGGCTCAAGCCGGCCAGGCACAGAACAGCGCCCAGAAGCCACATGTCCGGCATGGCGTCCAGGATCGCACTTTGCGAACCGTTGTTCGAATTCACTTGCCTGGCCATTTCTTCCCTAGGGCTGAGTTTTGCCGCCTATGTTTCGAACGTCGAGTGCTCGAGCTGCAGCGCTGAACACTCTGCCTCGTTCCTTGTAGTTCCGGAACTGATCAAAGCTGGCCGTGGCAGGAGAAAGCAGGATCGCATCCCCGGGCCTGCTACGCTCGAAAGCCTGCTGAACAGCGTCCTCGAGCCGCTCGGTCCAATGCAGAGGAACTCCCCCCTTCCAGGCCTGCTCGAAAATTTCCCGGCTGGCTCCGAATAAAAAGACTTCCAGAACCTTTTCCCGCAAAAGCGGGACAAGCTCTTCCAGATCCCCCCCTTTAAATACGCCTCCGGCGAGAAGCAGCGTCGGACGATCCATGGACCGCAACGCAGCAGCCAGGGCCCCGACAGTTGTGGCTTTGGAATCATTCACGAAAACGACCCCGTCCCTTTCCACAATGGGCTCCAGTCGGTGTTCCATGGGCGTGAAATCCTTCAGGGCGGACTGCATCTCCGCCTCGGCCACCCCGAAATGGCGGGCGACCAGAAAGGCCGCTTCGAGATTTTCCCGGTTGTGAGCCCCCGGAAGCTGCGGGCAGTGGAACCGCCTGGTGGCCACGAAACAGATAATGTTCACCGCCGGATCCAGTTTCCCGACCACCCGATCCTTGAGCTCCAGCGGGAGGATGGCCAGATCCCCTTGGCGTTGTCTGGAAAACAGGGCCATCTTGGCCTCAAAGTACTCATCCATATTCTGGTGGTAATCCAGATGATTAGCGGCAAAATTAAGCATGACTGCGACTCGGGGGCGAAAGGAGGAGATGTTCTGCAGCTGAAAACTCGAGACTTCCAGAACCAGGATATCAGCCCGCTCCCCGGCAAGGACATATTCGCTCAGGGGGACGCCGAAATTCCCGCCAAGAAAGACTTTCCGACCCGTCTTTTCCAGTACATGCCCGAGCAGCGCGGTGGTGGTGGTCTTGCCGTTGGTTCCGGTCAGAGCCACTATCGGCTCGGATACGAACCAGGACGCGAACTCCAGCTCGGACACAACCTGTACTTTTTGCGGCAGGAAAGGGTCCACCACCCGGCGAGGAACCCCCGGGCTGAGAATCACCAGGTCCGCTCCGACAAACAGCTCTTCCGTATGAGCGCCCCCGGCGAGCTTCCAGCCGTATGCGCCTGCCGGTTCCTGCACCTCCGGCTCGCACAGTGCCGCCTCATTGCTGTCGGCCAGGGTCACCGATGCCCCCAGCCTGGACAGCAATTTCGCAGCCGCCACACCGGAGCGGGCCGCCCCGACGACCACGGCCTTGTGTCCGGCCAGCTGCCCCTCGTATATCAATTCCAACATCGCACTGTTCCTATCGAAGTTTGAGCGTTCCCAGGGCCATGACGGCCAGCAGCACGGAGAGTATCCAGAATCTGATAATGATCTTGGACTCCGGAATCCCTTTCAGTTCGAAATGATGATGCAGCGGAGCCATGCGAAAAAATCGCTTCCCCCCGCTGACCTTAAAATATCCCACCTGCAGAATCACGGACAGGGTCTCGATAACGAACAGCCCTCCCACTACGACCAGAAGAAGCTCCTGCTTGCACAGTACGGCGATGAACCCAAGGGTTCCCCCGATACTCAGACTTCCCACATCGCCCATGAACACCTGGGCCGGGTAGGCATTGAACCAGAGGAACCCAAGCCCCGCACCGATCATGGCTCCGCAAAAAACGGAAACCTCCCCGACACCGGGCACATACATAACCTGCAGATAACCAGCCATATTCACGTTTCCGGCCACATATACAAAGATAGCAAAACATGCCGTGGCCACGACTGCCGGGCCGATGGCCAGCCCGTCCAGACCGTCGGTCAGATTAACGCCGTTGGAGGAACCAACCATGACCAGCATGGCAAAAAGAACATAGGCCCAGGCCAGGTCGGGCCTGACCATCTTCAGAAACGGAAGCATGAGCTCGGTGGAGTACCCAGGCTGCAGGACCAGGACGGACACGGCCCCGAGGGCCACGATCCCCTGTCCCAAAAATTTGGTCCAGGGAGTCAGGCCGTCATTATGCCGACGCACCACCTTCAGATAGTCGTCGGCCAGCCCGATGAGCCCGAACCCCGTGAAAACCATGATCGTCAGCCAGAGATATATATTGCTCAAGTCGCCCCAGAGAAGGACGCTGACCAGCAAACAGGCCCCGAACAGGAGGCCTCCCATAGTCGGGGTTCCCGCCTTGGCCTGATGATTGGGACCACATTCCTTGATATACTGTCCGAACTTAAGCCTGTGCAGCCACGCGATAAAAATCGGCCCGATCAGGATACTGAGCACCAGAGCGGTCATCATTGCGTATACGGAACGAAAGGTGATGTAGCGAAAGACGTTCAATGCGCCGAACTGGTCGCTGAGAGGATAAAGAAGATGATAAATCACTTGATACGCTCCGAAAAAACTTTCAAAAATCGCTCCATCCCGCACCCCCGGGATCCCTTGAACAGAATCACTCCCCCTTTGCCGGGAAGCTCCCCAAGCATTCCGGAAAAGCTGCGCGGGCCGGACAGGGCGTGGCACTTTTCTCCGGCATCCCCGAGTCCACGCCGGAATGCGGCCTCCTGTTCCCCGAAATAATACACGTCGCGAAACCGGGTGGAGGCCACAAGCCGTCCAAGCTGTTCATGCTCCGCAATAGTGGCATCTCCAAGTTCCAGCATATCTCCAAGGACGAAAATCAAGTCCTGCTTTTCGGCCAGTTCCGCGGCCTGAAGCACTGCATGGTGCATGGACAGCGGGTTGGCATTGTAGGTGTCATCAACGATCTTCCATGTTCCCTTCCGGCGAACAACAAAACGCTGTGGAGCGGGACAGAACCCGTGAAGCCCTTCGGGAACAACATCAAAATCAAGACCGAGTTCGCAGGCAACAGTGACGACAGCAGCCAGATTTTCCGCCATATGCTCCCCGTTGAGAGGCAAATTCATCCTTGCTTCCCGGGCATTGCACCGAACGTGAAACGTCCCGCTGTCTCCCTCGCGCCCCAGATATCGGACACTCACCGGAGCATCCGGGCTGGAGCTGCTAAAGAAACGCACATCAGCTCCACCGGCCTGTGCCTCGGCCACAAGGGGTGGATAGTCCCCGCTCACGATCCCCCTGCCGAGGGGCGCGAGATGTTCCAGAATAATCGACTTTTCTCTGGCCACCCCTGACACGGAGCCAAGCCCCTGAAGATGGCACGGCCCGATATTAAGAATCACGCCCAGATCCGGAGCGAGGATCATCCCCAGCTCTTCCATGTCACCGGGCACGCTGATTCCCAGCTCGAGCACCCAGAACCGCTCCTGTCCCGACATCGCCAGCATGGACAGGGGCAGCCCAAGCTGGTTGTTCCAGTTCCTGAAATTCTTGCCGGTCTCTCCCACGCCTCCAAGGACCGCGGCAAGGAGTTCCTTGACCGTGGTCTTGCCGGCTGAACCGGTCACCCCGATAACCGTAGCCCGGCATTTTTCCCGCCAGGCCCGCGCCATACGTCCCAGCGCGATCAGGGTGTCCCGGACCAGAACCACCGGCGTCCCGCAGGAAAACTCCAAAGGACGGTGTGCCACAACGGCTCCGGCTCCCCGGGCGACCGCCTCCGCCGCAAAGTTGTGCCCATCAAACCGGTCACCGGCGATACAGAAAAAAAGATCCCCTTTTTCCACCATACGGCTGTCGGTCTGCACCCGCGTGAAGACCTGTTCCCCGGAGTCTATTTCTCCGACACCGCCGGTAGCCTGCAGTACCTCCTGCATTGTCATCTGCATTCCAGCAACTCCCTGATCACCTGCCCGTCATGGAAGGAAATCCTTTTCGATCCAACAATCTGATACGCTTCATGACCCTTTCCGGCCACCAGCAGGGCATCTCCGGCTTGCATCGCCCCCAGTGCCTTGCGGATTGCGGACCGCCGGCCCCCATCTCTGACCACCTCTGCCCCGGAAGGAAAACCGTTTTGAATATCATCCATGATCTTCTCGGGGTCCTCGGTGCGGGGGTTGTCCGATGTGACGAAAATACGATCTGCATGTGCGGCCACCGCCCGTCCCATCAGGGGGCGCTTGGTTCTGTCCCGATCTCCTCCGCACCCGAAGACGACAAAGAGCCGTTTGAAATCAAGGTCCTTGAGGGTGCGGCAGGCATTCTCGAGTGCATCCGGTGTGTGCGCGTAGTCGACAAACAGGTGAAGTCCTCTCTGGTTGGGAACCCGTTCGAGTCTCCCCGGGGCGCCATGGCATTCGCTCATGTCTGGCAGCCTGGACGGGGCGACCCCCAGGGCCAGAGCCGCCCCCAGGGCAGCAAGCAGGTTCGAGGCATTATGTCGCCCCACCAGCGGAGAACGGAATACGACGGGAACATTGTTGAACAAGACCTCCAGCCTGATCCCGTCCCGGGAAAGATGCACCTTTTCAGGGCATAACATCCCGGTCCCGGCAACCGCTTCAGGGCATGGAGGGAGGCTGAATCCGATTCCTGTTCGCAGTTCGTTCAGCAGTCTGCGCCCATATGCGTCCTCCACGTTGACCACCGCGGAAGGTCGCAGCCCCTGACGTTCGGAAAAAAGTTTCGCTTTGGCCCGGTAATAAGAATCAAAGGTCTGGTGGTAGTCCAGATGGTCCTGGGTAAGATTAGTGAATACGGCCACATCCGGATTCAGACCGGCCAATCGCTCCTGATCCAGGGCGTGGGAAGAGGCTTCCATCAGTACGCAGTCCACACCGTCCAGAGCCATGGTGCCCACAAGCCGGTGCAGGGAGAGGCAGTCCGGAGTGGTCATGGATGACGTCATCTCCCCTCCGGGCCAACGACACCCGATAGTCCCCAGCACCCCGACCTTTTTCCCGGCCCGGGACAACATGTGCTCAAGCAGGTAGGTTACGGATGTCTTGCCGTTGGTCCCGGTCACAGCAACCACCCGACAATCCCGCTGCTCCGTCCTGAAAGCCGCTCCGGCCAGAGCCCCCAAAGCCTTCCGGGCATCCTTAACCAGAACCAGTTCCACCCCGCCCGCTGAACCGGAACAGTCACGCCCGGAAACTATGGTAGTGGCACCGCGCCGAACAGCGTCAAAAATATAGGCATGCCCATCCGAGGACACCCCCGGGACCGCGACAAAAACATCTCCGGGCTGAACATCCCTGGAGTTCGAGCAGACACGGCGCCCGTTTCGAACCTGATCCAATAATTCCTCAAATTTTTGTATCACAGCAGCCTCAATCCTCGCGCGTATCGGTCAACCAGAGACGGCAGAATTTTCCCTCCAGGGATTTCAATCCGGTCGCCGGGGCCGGGTCCTGTCGGACCACCTCCACCCCTTCGTTCATCAACTCCGGCAGCACTCCGTGCGAAACCAGAATTTCCACAGCGCTTCGAACCGTCATTCCCCGAAAATCCGGAAGCTCCGAAATTTCACCGCCTGCCTCCCCGGCTTGCACCACCTGAACCCGGGGAGAAGCCGGCTCACCGGCAGGAGCGGTCGGTGCCGGAATATCCCCGGAAGCAGCCAAAATGCTCATTCCGATTGCCTGAACGGCCGGGGCGGCAACAACGCCCCCATAATGCTGTGGGTGCGGTTCATCCACGACACATAAAACAAGATAGCGTGGTTCTCGAGACGGAAGAAGACCGACAAAAGAAGCTACATACTTGTCCCCATAGCCTCCCTGGTGTGCTTTCTGGGCGGTTCCGGTTTTACCTCCGACACGAATTCCCGGAATCCGGGCCCTGGTCCCCGTGCCGTCTTTTTCCACAACCTCCTCAAGCATTCCAAGAACAGCTCCGGCAGTGGCCGCACTCACGGCCCGCACTGTCGTCGACTCTTCCGGCTCATCACGCAGCAAACGCAGCTGCCCCCGCTTTCCCATCCGAGCCAGGGTGAGAAAGCCCTGAGCCAACTGGGCCGTGGTCACGCCGACTCCCTGTCCGAAAGCCGCATTGGCCAGATCGACCTTTGTCCACTCATACGCGGGCCGAACCATGCCCGAAGACAAGCCCGGAAGAGGGAGGTCGGGCTCATGTATAAGCCCGAAACGTTCCAGGTACGAATGAAATCTTTCTTCTCCGAGTTCCAGGCCGATTTTTGCAGCCCCGATATTACTTGAGTATCGAACAATGCGATTCACCGGCAGCCACTGATATTTATGCGTATCCCGAATTTTCTTCCGGCCCACCTCCCACTGTCCGTTCTCACAAAAATACAGAGAATCGGTCTTGCAGACCCCTTCCTCCAGAGCCGCGGCTATCAGTATCGGCTTCAACGTCGAACCCGGCTCAAAAAGATCCAATGCGATTCGGTTTTTCCATACTGCCGG
>JAWLGC010000166.1:0-3826 GCA_041685265.1 Desulfomicrobiaceae bacterium
TAGACGAAGACGGCAATGAATCCGAGGGTCAGAAGACCGGTACAGGCCAGCAGAGCCAGGATGCGTTGGAATATGGTGAAGCGCCGTCCGCTGAGATGGGCTTGAGAGTCTTGTCGGGTTGTTTGTTTCATATGTTGCCTCTGCTTGTTGGTTTGGAAAGGGCAGGCTACAGTTATTCATCCTCGACAATGTGTCTTATGTCGAGAATGAGGCACACCTCTCCGTTGCCGAGAATAGTGCATCCTGAAACCGCCTTGACCGAACCGATATAGTCGGACAGTCCCTTGATCACGGTCTGCTGTTGACCAAGGATTTCGTCCACGAGAAGGCAGAGAAGAGTTTCCTGATACTCAAGGACGACCAGGATGCCTTCGGACAACTCGGTGCTGTCCGAAGAGAGATTCAAAATTGTATGCAAACGTCGGACCGGAAGGAGGTCGTCCCGGACCTTGACCAGTTCCAGTCCGTCCGGTGTCCGGGTGATCCTATCCGGGTCGGGGCGAAAGATTTCCCGGATGGCCAGGAGCGGAACAATGCATTTGGCCCGGCCGACCCGGACCATCATTCCTTCGATAATACCCAGGGTGAGCGGGATGCGCAGGGTCAGGGTGGTCCCCTCACCTTCCACGCTCTCCACATCGATCTTGCCCTTGATCTTGCTCAGATTCTGTTTGACCACATCCATGCCCACGCCGCGTCCGGAGATGTCCGTGATTTTTTCCGCAGTGGAGAATCCGGGCTGAAAAATGAGACCGAACACGGCCTTGTCCGAAAGATCGGACCCGTCTCCTTCGACCAGTCCGTTGGATCTGGCCTTGGCCAGAATTTTGTCCCGGTTCAAGCCTCGTCCGTCGTCGCGGATGGTGATCCAGACCTCGCCTTCCTCATGTCTGGCTGAGAGGGATACTGTTCCCTGCTCGGTCTTGCCCGCCTCGGCCCGTTCCTGCGGGGGTTCGATGCCGTGGTCCAGACTGTTGCGCATGATATGCACCAGGGGATCGGTGATGGTCTCGATGACGGTTTTGTCCAGCTCGGTGTCTTCACCCGAAATCTGGAGATGAACCTTTTTGCCTGATTTTCCGGACAGGTCGTGCACCAGGCGAAACATGCGGCGAAACAGGCCCGCCACCGGGACCATGCGGATGTACATGGCCACTTCCTGCAGCTCCCGGATGATTTTTCCCATCTGCTGGGCGGACTTGGTAAAGTTTTCCAACTCCAGCCCGTTCAGGTCGGGGTTGTGCACGAGCATGTTTTCGGCAATGACCAGCTCCCCGATCAGGTCGACCAGCTGATCGAGCTTTTTCAGGTCTACCCGGATGTCCTGGCGCTGCACCGTGACGCTTTTGTTTTCCTGCCGGGCCGGCTGGGCCGCAGCCCGTTTCTTCTGCTTGGAAAGCGCTTTTTCAATGACGACCGGATCCGTCACCCCCATGTCCACCAGCAGTTCGCCCAGAGGCTTGTTCTGCGTGGCCACGGCCCTGGCCACCACGTCCGGGCTGACGACCCCGTCCTCCACAAGAATCTGTCCCAGCAGTCCGAGGTCTTCGTTTTCTTCCGGGGACAGGATGCCCTCAAGTTCCCGGGTATGGATTTCCATCTCCGGGATTTCCCCGTTTCCGTTTTCGGCCAGTCCGACAATGCCTTCGCGCAGCTTGTCCACGACCTGGAGCAGGGTTCGATCGATATGGGGCCGGGCAGGTTTGGGATTGCTGCACAGGAACTCGAACACGTTTTCCGTTTGATGGCTGAGTCGTTCCAGATGCTCATAGCCGAAAAAGCCGCAGTTGCCCTTGAAACTGTGCATGGCCCGGAAGGCTTCCTGGAGCTCTTCTTTGGACTGGCGGGGGTTTTCGCTCCAGGTCAGGATGGACTGTTCGATGAGCTGAAGCAGCTCGTCGGACTCCTGAATGAACCGCTCCAGCATTTCCGGAGTTATGGTCAGCTCCAGGTCGGGAATGGCCTCGTCATCCTCGATTGCGGATGGTTCCTGCAGCGTCGATGCCACCTGCGGTGACTCAAGAAGCTCGTGAAAGCGGCTTGTCAGAATTTTGGCGGACTGCTCCATGGCTTCGTCATTGTACTCGGAAGCGACCAGGTCCAGGGCGTTGCGGGAAAAGTCGCAGGACTGACACAGGAGATCGATGAGTTTTTCGCTCAGCTCCAGGTCGCCGGAGCGGAGTTTGTCCAGCATGTTCTCCGCTGCATGGGCCACGGCGGAGATCTGGTTCAGTTCCAGAAATCCGGCACTCCCCTTCATGGAATGGAAGAGTCTGAAGATGGCGTTGATGGTGTCGGAATCCTGTCCGATTTGTCCGAGTTCGATGATGGTCGGCTCGAGCTGGTCGAGCATCTCCTGACTTTCCTGGACAAATTCTTCCAGAATTTCAACTTGATCCGCAGATATTTCTGTCATGACATGCCTGGCCTGTTTTGAATGAATTAGCGGTTGGGGTGTGCTGGAAAAGGGGACTAAGCAATATTTGTTCCGTGAGTATGACAAAAGACCGAATTCGGGGAAAAAATAATCCGTTTTTTTGTATTACATTGTTTTTTTGTCGACTTGAAATGTCTCACGATTTGCGCGACAAGGCAAGGCGGGCGGGATGGTATGGAAATGGCATTCCCCCTGCCTCAGGTTTTCGGATCAATCGGATCCGTTCAGTTTATGACCATGGAGAGCGTGAGATGAGGCAGATTTTTTGCGGGCTTCTGGCCCTTATATCGGTTATGGCGGCGGTAACGCCGTTATGTGCAAAGACCGCAGTCACCCTGCAGGCCATCGAACGGAGACAGGACCTGGCCTCGACGTCCATGACTTTCCGGTTTTCCTCGCTGCCCGAGTATGAGGTCGAGTCCGGAGGACAACGCGTCGACCTGTACCTCCTGGGCGATGTGCATCCTGGAGAACTCGGGCCGCTTCCGGAGGATGAACGGATTATCAAGGTTCTGCTGGCCGGACACCGCAAGGGGCTGCTGGCTTCGGTTCTTTTTCGGACTCCTCCGGCTCGGATTTCCGTGGAAAAGAATGCTCGGAAAAAGGAGCTGGTCATTGACTGCTACTGGAACGAGCCGCATGGCGCCAGGCCCGGGTTGGCCATGTATGTCAAAGGGATGCCCGTAGCCAAAGGGGATGGGACGGCCGCCGTTACCGGGATGACCTCCAGGTTTGCACCAGACTGGGAGGATCTGTTCTTCTACCGAAGTCCACTGGACCTGCGCGTTCCTGTCTCCGTGCATGTTCCGAAGCAGATACCCCTTCCCGGGGGGCCGTGGGTCACCGCGGTCCCTTCTTTGTGGGACAAGGCTCGGGCCGGAAAATGGAACGAGGTGCAGGAGGGGCTGGCCCGGGAATCCGGCCTGGACGGAGAAAGTGTCGGCTTTTTGACGTTGCTGGCGGTCTCGCGGCTGCAGGGCGGAGAGCCTGCCCGGGTCGTCCCGGTCGCCAATCGTGTTCTGGCGGCCGGGGGCGGGCCGGCCCTGGGTGCGCTCGCCCTGTATGTCAAAGCTGTGGCCCTGGCTCGTTCCGGGGCGTTTCTTCAGGCCGGGGAGGTGCTTCGGAACAGGCCGGATATTGTCCGGCGCGAAGGAGCCCTGGCACCCTATCTGCGCCTGCTTCTTGCGGAGTTGGCCCTGGAGGCCGGGGAGCCGGAAAAGGCAGTCGGCGAGCTTGGCGGGCAGGAACCTGGGAGCTGGCCTTCAGCACTGCAGTCGGCCGTTGCGGTTCGGCGTGGCGATATTCTGACGGAGTCCGGAAAAGGGGACGAGGCCCTGACCCCATATGAGTCGGTTGCGGATATGACCCTCTTCCCTTCTTCGATGTGGC
>JAWLGC010000167.1:0-3818 GCA_041685265.1 Desulfomicrobiaceae bacterium
ATCTCCAGGTCCATAAAACGCAGTTCATCACTCATCTCCGGATGCGCAGTTTTCAGCTCCACGGCCACGGTGTTCAGCCCCGCATACAGGCCCGTTCCAGCCTCAACGCATACGACCAGCAGATCAAGGACATCGGGCAGAGCCTTTCTGATCCGATTCCGGCGGGTCCGAATACGATGGTCCAGCCAGAAACGGGGGACCGAATAGCCCAGAAATCCGGCCCCGCCCACTGCCAGGGCAACATGCAGTGGTTTCAGAGGCAGCAGTTTGAGCACCCACAGGATGGCCACCCCGGCAGGCAGGGCCAGGAAAAGCAGACTCTGGATCGTCCAGAACAGGGCCGGGGCATTGCGTCCCCGCAGTCCGGCCTGCAGAAACTGCAGCCTGGCCGGGGAATCATATGCGCCTTGAAGGAACTCCTTGTCCTTGCCCATTCGTTTGGAAAAAGCCACGGCCAGTTCCGCGAAACGGGACCGGCCATTTCCGGCCTTCGCCGAACCGGTTCCGACAACAGGCTGCGTGCCCCGGATCTTATCGATGTTCCGTTGTCTGCGTCCCTTGAGGGCAAAAATCTGATAGGTTCCAAAAACCAGCATCATGGAGGCCAGAAAAAACCCTCCGGCCACAATAAGCGGCATTCCCATCTGCAGTGCGTTCATATTCCCCTCCTCTGCTGTTTCAGACCTCGATAGTGGCCATTTTCTTCAGAATCACGGCTCCAAACAAAAGCAGACCGATGGAGATTCCGAGCATAACCCTCCCCATATCCTCAGTCAGCAGCAGCTGGATATATTTGGGGTTGAGCACGTTCAGCACTCCGAACATGACCACCGGCAGCAACCCAAGGACCCAGGCCGAAAATTTCCCTTCAGCGGACAGCACCCGGACCTTGCCCTGAAACTCGGCCTTGTCCCGGATCAACTGGGACAGATTACCGAGAATTTCGGCCAGATTTCCCCCGGTTTCTCGTTGCAAAAGCACGGAGATAACGAAATAGCGCACCTCGGGCAGGTCGATGCGGTCGGCCATGCTCGTCATGGCCTCGTCCACACTGAATCCGAAATTGACCTCTTCCACGGCCACTGCAAACTCCGGTCCCAGGGGTGCCTCATATTTGTCCGCCACCATGCGCAACCCGCTCAAAAAGGGATGTCCGGCCTTGAGGGCGTTGGCAATGGAATCAATACCCTCGGGAAACTGACGCATCAGTTTGCGCATCCGTCTCCCCTTTTTCACCATGAGATAGAGAAACGGAATCGCCGCCAGGGCCACACACCCAGTCGCGATCACTCCCGGCGGCTGCAGCAGGTATGTCCCTCCCAGCCCCCCCATTACGCCGAGCAGCAACGAGAGAAGAACAAAAAAACCAAGAGGATATCGTGCATCGGCTTGTCGCAACAACCTGGCCAGAGGAGCGGAGAACGAAGCCCGACGCAGCAGGCCGTCCAGAAACCCGATATTGCTGTAGGCCGTTTTCTTGAACACGTTTCCCCGGGGTCCGGGCCCGCCATCCCGGGTCCCAATGGCTTCCAGCCGCCTGCGCATCAATTTCCCTTCGGGATAGCGTATCAAGCGGTAGCCCCACCACAGCAGAAGCAGAATCAACAGGGCTCCTGTCCCGAAAATTGCCGGTATCATGTATCGTTCCATACCTCGCACCTCCTCCTGGAAAAGCCGATTCCCTGGTAGCTCTTCAAGTACCCCAGGAATTAAACAGGATTATGCCCCTTTGTCGCAGGGTTACGGGCTTACTCGGCCTCTGCTCGTAATCCCGATAATCCTCTTACACCCTGCAATCCCGGGCGCCCTTACTCAGGGTGAAGAATTACACTCCCTACACCTCGAAAACCCGGCTTTGATCAAAATATTCATATCCGATGGGAATCCCGGCCACCCGGAACCTGTCCACGAACTGGGGAACCATGCAGAACCGGAACCTTCCCCGTACTTTGCCCTGATCATCGATGCCGGTCTGCTGAAAGGAAAATATCTCCTGCATGGTGATCACGTCCCCTTCCATGCCGGTCACTTCCTGCACGCTGACCAGCCGTCTGGCCCCGTCGCTGAGGCGGGACACCTGAACGACCACATCCATGGCCGAGCTGATATATCTGCGCATGAACTGGGCCGGGATGTCGAACTTGGCCATGGCCACCATGGATTCCAACCGCATCAGGGCGTCCCGGGGAGAGTTGGCGTGGATGGTGGTCAGCGACCCTTCATGGCCGGTGTTCATGGCCTGGAGCATATCAAAGGCTTCACGGCCGCGCACCTCGCCGAGAATGATCCGATCCGGCCGCATGCGCAGGGTATTGATGACCAGGTCCCGCTGGGTGACCTGCCCCTTGCCCTCGATATTGGGAGGGCGGGTTTCCAGCCGGACCAGGTGCTCCTGCTTGAGCTGTAGCTCGGCCGCATCCTCAATGGTGATGATCCGTTCGGTCTCGGGAATGAACCGGGACAGGACATTCAGGAATGTGGTTTTCCCGGACCCTGTCCCCCCGGAGATGAGCACGTTGAGCTTGGCCTTGATCATCCCTTCCAGAAGCACCTGGAGTTCTTCGGGAAGGGTCCTGAGCATGATCAGGTCTTCAAGTTCCAGCGGATTGACCGCAAATCGGCGAATGGACAACATTGGCCCGCCCAGGGCCAGGGGCGGAATAACAGCGTTGACCCGGGAGCCGTCAGCCAGCCGGGCGTCCACCATGGGCGAGGATTCATCGATACGCCTCCCAACGGAGTAGACGATCTTGTCGATGATCTTCTTCAGGTGCTCGTTGTCCTTGAACCGGGCATTGGTCTCCTCGAGACGCCCGAATCGCTCCACATAGATCGACTCATAGGTATTCACCAGGATATCGGACACAGTGGGGTCCTGCAGGAACGGCTCCAGCGGGCCGAGACCGAGAACCTCGTCCTGGATTTCCCGGATCACGTTTTCCCGCTCGGCCATATTCAGGGGAACGCCCTCCCCTTCTTCCGCCAGAATCTGTTTGACCACGGCCGTAATGTGCTCCCGCACCTCCATGGGGTGCAGGGTTTCGAGCAGGTGCAGATCCAGGATGTCCAGCAGCCGGCTGTGAATCCTGCTCTTGAACTCGAAATACCAATCCGGAATATACTGTTGCTTTGCCTGAGCTGTTGATGCTTCCATGTTTCATACCCCCTTCCCTTTATATGACCTAAAAAGTCCTTCTCCCTTCTCATGCTGAGCCAAAACCATTTTAAGATCTGTATTTTCCAACTCTTTTCTCTGCGTTTCTTCCTCTGCGCCTCTGCGGCTCAAGCGAGGCTTTGCGAGCGGGCGTGCTGAACAGCTGTGGGACTACTCGTGGTGTATCGAATACATGCAGCGTCTTGTGCACGCCCGGCCCGGAAGCCGGGCCTCGAGCCGCTGAGCCGCTGAGAAAAGGCACGCAGAGAGAAGAAAAGAACTCTATTCAGGTTCATAGAAACGAAAACATTTTCTCCTTCTTCTCCACCCTGACCGGAGCCTCGGTCGTCAACGATCCGGCCAACTTCTCTATTTCCCTGGTCACGCTGGACCGGGGGGCGGATTTGAGCAGAGGCTGCCCGGTGTTGATGGCGTTCATGGTGGCCTGGTAGTCGTTGGGAATGAACCAGTCGATGGGCCGGCCGATGGCCTCCTCGGCATCTTTTCTGTCGATGTCCCCTTTTTTGGAGGCCCGGTTCACCACCACCTGGATATGGCGGGTCCGGACTCCGAGGTTGCGCAGGGCCTCGAGAATACGATTGGTGTTGGACAGACAAGGCAGATTGAGCAGGGTCAGCAGGAACGTCTTTCCGGAGATGTCAAC
>JAWLGC010000057.1:0-15666 GCA_041685265.1 Desulfomicrobiaceae bacterium
AATTCAAGGCGAAGACAGAAGAATTTTAACAGGAGTACAGGAGATACAGGAGGGAAGAAAAAGACCTCTTTCTCCTGTTCTTCCTCCTGTTTTTTCTCCGTGTCTCCTGTAAAGTGCCTTTCTTAAAAACTCCGCTTTTCAAAATGGTCTTGGTTTAGGTAGTTGTATGAAATTTTTTTATGTATTCAAGAAAAAGTATGAATTTGATTTAAGTCTGTTAACGGCCTTAGGGAGGACTCGTCAAGTCAAATCAACGAGGAGAACTCCATGTCCACCCTGACCCTGCTGCGCTCTCGTACTGATCTCAATCTCCTGAGCGGCATCTTTTTCGTTATCCTGTTCGCCATGTCCGCCCTGACCATCTCCACCTGGAGTCCGGTCACGGCCATCGGTCTGAGTCCGCTCATCGTGGGCATCGGTCTGGGCATGATATACGGCAACACCCTGCGCCCGAGCATGCCTGCCGCCTGGTTGCCCGGGATCAGGTTTTCCACCCGGCCTCTGCTGCGGGCGGCCATTATTCTGTACGGATTTCGGGTCACCTTTCAGGATGTGGCCCATGTGGGTATGGAAGGGGCGCTCATCAGCGTGAGTGTGGTGCTGTCCACCTTCACCCTGGGCACGATTGTCGGGACAAAATTTCTGGGACTGGATCGCAAGACCGCCATCCTGACCACGGTGGGCAGTTCGGTGTGCGGGGCCGCAGCCATTCTGGCTACGGAACCGGTCATCAAGGCCGAATCCCACAAGAGCAGTATGGCCGTGGCCACGGTGGTCGTGTTCGGAACCCTGACCATGTTTCTTTACCCGTTTTTATACAAGGCCGGCCTGCTCGGTCTGGATGAGACCGGCTACGGCATGTATGTCGGGGGAACCATACATGAAGTGGCCCACGCCGTGGGGGCCGGACGGGCCGTGTCCGAGGTGGCCGGGAACGCCTCTGTCATCGTGAAGATGCTCCGGGTGATGATGATCGCGCCGCTTTTGATCGGGGTCAGCCTGTGGCTCAAGTTTAGGCCGGAACAATCCGAAGAGGGCAGCGGCTCCGGTAAGGTGTCCATTCCCTGGTTCGCAGTGCTCTTTCTGGTGGTGGCCGGGATCAACTCCCTGGGTATTATTCCGCAGAGCGTGGTCGACTCCATCAACGCTCTGGACAGCTTCATGCTGACCATGACCATGTGTGCTCTGGGCATGGAGACCAACTTCGCCCAGATCAGAAAGGTCGGGGCCGCACCTGTCTGGCTGGCCACGCTGCTTTTCTTCTGGGTCACCTGCGGGGGGTACTGGATCACGGTGCTGGTTCGGTCTCTGGGATAGAGCAGGGTTTTTAGGAGCTGAAGGTATACCATTTTCACTAAATCCTGACCGAAGAAAAGGGGCGGGAAGCCGCTTTTACCTTGAAGGCTTGGCGGGTCAGGACAAAATGGGAATGGTATTTCGCACTCCGCAGATACCGGCCGTATGAAAGCCTGTCATTCCCGTGAAGCAGGAGCCGAAGGCGTTGTACGACCGGGCAGAGGTGGACCTTGTGGCAGGGAGAAGGTGCGACAAATCCCTGCGCAAACTTTTCTGACAGGGACGTTTTAAAGCGCCGAACACACGGAGTGAATCCGGTGTTCGGCGCTTTTTTTAGATCTGGCTCCGGACCAGCATTGTCGCCAGGGCAAGCATGACCGTACCCACCAGTGTGTCCAGCACCCGCCAGGCCATGGGACGGGCAAACACCGGAGCCAGAGCCTGCCCGCCAAGGCTCAGGAGGGTAAACCAGATCACCGACGCGGTTATGGCTCCCATGCCGAACATGGGCCGGGCCGGTTCCGGATACTGGGCGCTGATGGATCCGAGCAGGATCAGGGTGTCCAGGTAGAAGTGGGGGTTGAGGAAGGTCACGGCCAGGGTGGTCAGGACCACGGAGCGCAGAGAGCGGGCCGTGTCCCGGTCCGTGGTCAGTGCGCTCGGGCGCAGGGCCGAGCGCAAGGCGCTGATACCGTACCAGCACAAAAACGCGGCCCCGCCCCAGGCGGCCGCGCTCTGCAGGACCGCGTTTGCGGCTATGGCCGTGCCCACGCCGGACACCCCTAAGGAGATGAGCAGGATGTCCGCGGCCATACAGATCAGCGCCGCAAGCAGGTGATGGTTGCGGCGCACGCTCTGAGAAAGCACAAAGGCGTTCTGGGCCCCGATGGCCACGATCAGGCCGCCCCCCGTGGACATGCCCTGGAAAAAGGGAAGCAGCATGGAAAGGCTCCTGGTCTGGCTGGTTTGTGGCTTCCGAATGCGAAGGGCTTTGTAATGCACCGCAATGGAAAAGTAAAACAAGAGGTTCAGTCGACATACTGTAGGGCCGGGGGCATTGATTCGTATCAATGCCCCTGATATGAAATAAGGTTAGACAGCATCCCGCAAGGAAAAAGAATTGCTTCATGACGACGGGACCAGGCCCGATCGTTGGATTTTGAAAAACCTGGGCAGCAACGTTCACAGCACACCAACACCATTCGGAGGCAGACATGGCCAAGAAAATCATCGTCATCGGAGGGTCCGCGGCCGGACCCAAGGCAGCAGCCAGGGCCCGTCGACTGGACCTGGACGCCGAGATCACCATCATCCAGAAGGATCCGGATCTGTCCATGGCCTCCTGCGGGTACCCCTATTTCGTGGGTGGAACCTTTGAGGATCGCAATCAGCTTCTGGCCACCCCCACGGGCGTGGTCCGCGATCCCGGTTTTTTTGAGCGGGCCAAGGGCATTGTCGCCAAAGTGGAGACCGAGGTGACCGGGATCGACCGGCAGGCCGGGAAGGTGGCCTGCCGTAACCTGAGAACCGGACAGGAAGAATCTCTTTCCTACGACAAGCTCATTGTGGCCACCGGTGCCGTGCCCCGTATTCCGCCCCTGCCGGGCAAGGAACTCAAGGGCATCACCACCCTGCAGTCCATGAAGGATGCGGATTTTCTGAAAAAGGTGCGCGAGGAGGGCACGGTCAAAAAGGCGGTCATCATCGGTGGCGGCCTGATCGGCATCGAGACCTGCGAAGCCCTGCAGTTGGCCGGTATTCAGATTACCGTGGTGGAGATGCTGCCCCAGATCCTCAAGTTTCTGGACTGGGATCTGGCCAAGATTCTTGAGAATCATGTTCGGAGCAAGGCATCCAATGTGCTCACAGATGTGGGCGTGACCGAGTTTCTGGGGCAGGATGGCGTTTTAACCGGAGTGAAGCTTTCTAACGGAGCCGAACTCCCCTGCGAACTTGCGGTCATGGCCATCGGTGTGGCCCCCAATACCAAACTGGCTCAAGAAGCCGGTCTCGAGATCGGCGAGACCCGGGGAATCAGGGTCGACGAGCATATGCAGACCTCGGACCCGAATATCTATGCCGTGGGCGACTGCGTGGAAACCGTCAACCGGATCACCGGCAAAAAGGCCCTGGCTCCGTATGGCGATCTGGCCAACCTGCAGGGCAGAGTGGCCGGGGAAAATGCGGTGCTTGGTAATACGGCCTCGTTTCCGGGAACCATCCATACCGGCATCTGTCAGGTTTTCGATTACAACGCCGGGGCCACGGGGTTGTCCGAAACAACGGCCAGAGAATTGGGTCTGGACGTCACCGCCTCGGTCAACGCCAGTCTGGACAAGCCCGGCTTCATGAGCGGTAAGCTGCTTATCTCCAAACTGGTGGCCGACTCAAAGACCGGTCGGATTCTCGGCTACCAGTGTGTCGGCCCCGGAGATGTCGGACGTCAGATCGCCCAGGCGGCCATGGCCATTATGGGGGGGATGACCGTGACCGACGTGTCCAACGCCGACCTGCCCTACGCCCCTCCCTTTTCTCTGGCCCTGGATCACTTTATCGCCTCGGCCCACGTTTTGGACAACAAAATGCGCGGTCTCTATAATGGTCTGTCCTGCGTGGAAGTGCATGAGAAGCTGGAGGCCGGAGAGAAGCCGTTTCTTCTGGATGT
This sequence comes from Desulfomicrobiaceae bacterium, assembly GCA_041685265.1. Taxonomy (GTDB): domain Bacteria; phylum Desulfobacterota; class Desulfovibrionia; order Desulfovibrionales; family Desulfomicrobiaceae; genus JAWLGC01. The sequence continues at coordinate 3,962 of JAWLGC010000057.1, forward strand.
CCGCGATCCCGTGGAGTACGAGCAGCTGCGTATCGGCCTGGGCGAGATGCTCATGCCCATGGGCAGGCTGCGCGACCGTCTCGGGGACCTGCCCGAGGACAAGGATCAAGAGATTATCTGCTACTGCAAGATATCCCTGCGCGGCTACGAGGCGGCCAGACTGCTCCAGGCCCGGGGGTGGACCAACGTCAAAGTCATGGAGGGCGGGGTCATGGCCTGGCCCTATGCCAGGGAAAAGTGATCACAGTCGATCTCTGAACTTGACCGGTCAAAAAAAGGCCCGGATCGCAACTCGATCCGGGCCTTTTTTTGGTGCTTCAGCGCTCCGGGCGAGTCCCGGAATATTCCTTGTGTCCAGACCGGCGGGCCTGTATTCTATTGAGCCGGATTTATGCTGCATCTTTTGTAAATTTTTGGACGAGGTCTGTTTTCGATATGATTCTTCCTTTGCTTGCGCTGTTTTTCGGTCTGGTCCTGCTGGTCTGGAGCGCGGATCGTTTTGTCGACGGAGCCGCGGCCACTGCCTCTTATCTGGGCATGTCCCCCCTGCTTATCGGCATGGTCGTGGTCGGTTTCGGCACCTCCGCTCCGGAGATGGTGGTTTCCGCACTGGCCGCCCTGCAGGGCAACCCCGGCATCGCCTTGGGCAATGCCTATGGATCGAACATCGCCAATATCGCCCTGATCCTCGGGGTGACCGCCATGATTCACCCCGTAGTGCTTCATTCCCGGGTGCTGCGCATGGAGTTGCCCATCCTGGCCGGATGTACTGTTCTGGCCCTGGGGCAGCTGGTGGACGGGGAGCTTTCCCGGGGAGACGGCTGGGTGCTTCTTGCCGTGTTTGCCGTGGTGATGGGCTGGACCATTTTTCAGGGCATGCGCAAGCAGGGAGATACCCTGGCCGGTACCATGAGCCAGGAGCTGGAAACGCAGCACATGTCTCCCGGAAAGGCCCTGTTGTGGCTGGTTCTCGGGACAGTGCTTCTGGTGGTCGCTTCCAGAATTCTGGTCTGGGGAGCCGTGGAGGTGGCCCGGGGATTCGGGGTCAGTGATCTGATTATCGGGTTGACCATCGTGGCTGTGGGTACCTCTCTTCCTGAGCTGGCCTCGTCCCTTGCCGCAGCCAGAAAAGGGGAGCACGACATCGCCCTGGGCAATGTCATCGGCTCCAATCTGTTCAACACCCTGGCCGTGGTCGGTATCGCCGGAACCATTCAGCCTCTGGCCGTGGGGGCGGAAGTGCTGACCCGGGACGGACTGATCATGGGGGCGCTGACCGTCTCCCTGTTCGTGTTCGGATACGGATTTCGAAAGGTCGGACAGATCAACCGCCTTGAGGGCGGGCTGCTGCTGGCCGCTTATTTCGGATACAACGGGTATCTGGTGCTGCGGGTGATTCTGCCCGGAATCTCCTGATTTTTGCGGGGCTTTTTCCGTACCCGGTGTCGGATGTTTCATCTTCCATTCAATTCAAGAGGAGTTCCATGCGTACGGACAACATTCTCGAACTGATCGGCAATACCCCCCTGGTGCAGCTCAAGGGGGAGAATATCTTTGCCAAGGCGGAGTTCTTCAATCCCGGTGGAAGTATCAAGGACCGAGTGGCCCTGGCCATGCTTGAGGGAGCGGAGCGGGACGGGCGGCTCAAGCCCGACTCCGTGATCGTGGAGCCCACCTCGGGCAACACCGGCATCGGTATCGCCCTGGTGGGACGCCTCAAGGGGTACAGGGTGCGCATCGTTATGCCCGAGAATATGAGCGAGGAGCGCAAGAAGCTGATCCGGTCCCTGGGCGCGGAACTGATTCTGACCCCGGCCGAGCTGAGTATCGGCGGATCAGTGGACAAGGTCCGGGAACTGGCTGCGGATGATCCGCGGGTGTTTGTGCCCCAGCAGTTCGAGAACCGGGACAACCCCCGTATTCACTACGAGGAGACGGCCAAGGAGCTGTGGAGGCAGATGAGCGGGGAGATCGACTGCTTCGTGGCCGGAGTGGGCAGTGGAGGGACCCTGCAGGGCGTCGGCTCTTTTTTAAAGGAGCACCGTCCCGGCGTGCGCATTGTGGCCGTGGAACCCAAAAATGTTTCGGCTCTGCTCGGGCACGAACCCGGCCTGCATCAGATTCAGGGCATCGGAGACGGGTTCATTCCGGATATTCTGGATACCTCCATGGTGGACGAGATCATCGAGGTTACGGACGAGGACGCCATCGAGACCACCCGGGATCTGGGACGGAACCAGGGATTGCTGGTGGGTATTTCCTCGGGGGCCAATGTCTGGGCCTGTCGGCGCATGGCCCGGAGTATGGGCGGCAATATCGCCACGGTCCTGTCGGACAGGGCCGAGCGGTATTTCAGCACGGCGCTTATGTAGGGATGTAGTACCTATTCAGGTCCTTTTTACAAAATTAGAAATTTCAAATTTAAGAAATTTTAGAGATTTGAGAAATTATAAGACGTTAGCGCCTGCTCTTTCAATTTCTGAAATTTCTTAAATATATCGTCCGGTATTCAGGTTTTACTTTGAATTTCAGGATCTTGAGTCAGTAAAATCTTGACCTGAATAGGTACGGGATGTGAAGAATATTCATCAGGAGGTTATTTTATGGCCGACGATTTAGACGCCCTCCTGGGGTCCATTCAGGAGGATATCAATGAGAGCATCCGGGAGGACTGGGGTGAAGAGGCCTTCGAGCGGTGGAACACCCCGCCCAATCGGGGGGTGCTGCCCGGAGCCGATGTTGCCGTAACACTGCGTGGAAGCTGCGGCGACGCCATAACCATCTCTCTTTTGTTCGAGAAGGAGCGGGTCAAGGGGGCCACCTTCGACACCGACGGATGCGGCCCCAGCGTGATCTGCGGCTCCCTGGCTGCGGAGATGGCCATGGACAGAAGTGCCGAGGAACTGCTGGACATCAGCGGCGAGCAGGTCCTGGGCCGGGCCGGCAACATTCCCGAAGACCACCATCACTGCGCTTTTCTGGCCGCCTCGGTGCTGCATGAGGCCGTGAACCGGAAGATGGGGAAGGGCGGGAAGTAGAGCAGCCGCCAGTGATGCTGTGCAAAGCCGGTTCTTCTGGAGAAACAGGAGAACCGGCTTTTTTATCTTCTTCTGGAGCGCTCCCGTGTGCGCACCCGGTACAGCCGCTCTGTAAAGCCGCCTTCGTCGGTAAAGGCTTTGGCCAGTGCCTGAATGTGTCGGTCCAGGAGGTATCCGGCAACGGTGGCCAGGGTCAGGGCGGCGTTGGCCGAAAGTTCGGGGTAGAGGGTGTGCCGGGAGGTTGAAGAAGTGGACAAAGTGGACCCAGTGGACCCGGTGCTGCCCGCTGCACTCATTCGGTGGTTTTGCCTCCGGCCACTGCGTTCACTGAGTTTACTTTGTTCACTCTCCAGGATTTCCATAGCCACCCCCTTCACCCACTTTGCCACCTCATCCGCCGTCTTCAGCCTGGCATTTACCAGCCGTTGCCGCAGCGGGTGGTTTCTCTCCCAGGTTGCGTATCCATTCTGGCGGAGAAAATCCTCATAATCCAGCTTCAGTTCTTCCAGGCTAGCCCGGGCCACCTGGGTTAATTTCAACTCCATTTTCTTCGAGGTTCCCGCAGCCTCCGATCCTTCGGCAATATTCTGCACTCCGGATCTGGCCGCCTGCACCATCTGGTCTCTGGTGCGGCTGAACCGGTCGATATAGCGGGCGCAGAACCGGACGGTTATGTCATACACCAGCTGCGCCACCTGAAAACTGCGCATTCTGCGGTATCCGCCGTGGTGTGGAATGAGAGGTTCAGCAGCCATTTACGGCCCCACATATTCAAACCGGAGAATTGTGCCACCGTCCTTTTCCACCGTTTCCATAAACATGGACACCGGCCTGACCCACAACCCGGTATCGTTGTACAGTGGCCGGTAGATGACCATGTCCTCAAGCCCCTCGGAGTGGCGGGCCGTGCCGATCACCTCGTATTCTCCGCCCTTGAAATGGCGGTACCGTCCGGGAACGAGAGTAGTCATAGGGTGCTCCGTGGTTTTGGTTTTCTATATTTCCCTGCCTGACTACACTGCGGTCGGCTGCGTTTCAATCCGAAATCCTCTCAGAATGTGTCCCTGCCCAGAGTTCGGGCCGTGACCGGGATGGAGGGATAGGGCCGCCGGGTCTTTTCCGGATCTGTTTTGGGCAAAAAAAATCGCCGCTTCATCCCGTTGAGAGATGACGCGGCGACTTTTCGTTGGGTGGCCTATTGTCTGGGGTCGCGGATGTTGGGCCACGGCCCGGGGCGGGTGGATCGGACCGGGTTGATATCGATGCCGCCGCGGCGGGTGAACCGGGCAAAGACCTCCAGCTCATCCGGGTGACAGCGCCTGGCGATGTCGGCATGGATTTTTTCCACGCAGGCCTCGTGAAACCCCTGATGTCCCCGGTAGGAGACCAGGTAGCGCAGCAACCCTTCCTGTGAAATTTGGGGGCCGGTATAGGAGATGCCGACCGTGGCCCAGTCCGGCTGTCCGGTCACGGGGCAGCAGGAGCGAAACAGCCGGGTGAACAGGGTTTCCCGGACCGTTTCCGGGCCGGCTGCCAGCAGGTCCGGATCGGTGTCGTAGGTGAATCCGTCGATATCCAGCTCGTCCAGGCAGATCCCTTTTGGTTCGGCAAGTACGGTTTCACAAAAACGGACCGGCTCCGTCAGGGTGACCCCCACCCGTGCTCCGGCCGCCTCGGAAAGGTCGCGGACCATGGTTTCCCGGACCTGCTGTGGGCCGGTAAATGGGGTCATGTTCAGGGAGTTGCAGTACAGCTTCAGGGACTTGGACTCGATCAGGCAGTCCGAATCCCACGGGACGCGGACTTCGGCCATGGCCACCACGGGCCTGCCGGATGCGGTCAGCCAGGAGAGCTCGTAGATGTTCCAGATGTCCTCGCCGTATCCGAAGCCTGCAGGCAGGACGATCCCGGCCGCTGTGCGGCCCGCTGCCCGGGGGATGGGGTGGAGCTGTCCGGGATCGTACCGGAGGCTGTAGTCCACCTGTCTGCCGAGAACGATCCGTTCGCTGTCTGTTTCGATCATGTTGTCTTCCTCTTCACGGCAGTTATTTCAGGTATCCGGTCGGGTCGAGCCCGGCGTCGTGGCGCAGGGCGTATTTGCGTTCGTCGCACGCCCCGCAGGTGCCGCAGTGCGTTTCTCCACCCTTGTAGCAGGTCCAGGTCCGAGCGAAATCGACTTCAAGGGTCCTGCCCAGGTCACCGATGTCCCGCTTGTCCCTGTCCGCAAAAGGAAAGGCCACCTGTACCCTGCCGTCTGTGCCGCGCAGGGCCGCGTCGTTCATGGCCGCGTTGAAGTCCGGCCGGCAGTCCGGATAGATGTGGTGGTCGCCGGAATGGGATCCGATCAGGACCCGCGAGGCCCTGATGGATTCGGCATACCCCACGGCGATGGCGATAAGGATGCCGTTGCGAAACGGGACCACCGTGCTCTTCATGTTGTCCGCGTCATAGGCGCCGTCTGGGATTGTTTCCCCGGACTTGAGCAGGGACGAGGAGAACAGCTCGTTCATGAACGGCAACCGCACGATCCGGTGCTCGACCCCGTACCGGGCGCAGGTCCGGGCCGCCATGGGCAGCTCGCGGTCGTTGTGTTTGGAGCCGTAGTCGAAGCTCAGGGCCGCCGGTCTGGTGCCGAGGGAAAGCTCGTGGGCCAGGAGCACGGTGGAGTCCATGCCGCCGGACAGGACAATCACTGCATCAAACATTCTATACTCCCTGTTTGTCGTCGAAGGTCAGGATATGCAGCCGGGAGGAGAGATTGAAGCCGTACCGGACGCACTGGGCCCAGACCTCGGGCATGCGTTCGGTCTGCTCCGTTCTGGTGGCTCCCAGGGGCATCAGCCACACCCTGTCCGTGGGGATGGCGTGGGTCCGGATAAAATCGAGAATCGGAGCCAGGTCGCGGTCCACCACGAACTTGAACGCATCCACTCTGGGGATCAGCTCCGGGGGCAGGTGGGGGGCATGAACCGGCTTGGGGGAACAGACCACGAACCCCGGGGGATTTTCCGGAATTCCGGCTCTGCCGCTGGTTTCAAACTGCACTCTGCGCCCGGCCCGGGCCAGGTTTTGGGCCAGCTGCGCCAGGCCGCTGTTCCATTGCAGGAACGGTTCACCGCCGGTGACGACTACCAGGTCGTCGGGGCGACGGGCGGTCTCGGCCTCGATTTCCGGTACCGACATGCGGGGCGTGCCACTGTCAACGGTCAGGGCCCGGGGCGTGTCGCACCACGGACAGTAAGGAGGCATGCAACCGGCCAGGCGGATGAAGAGTGCGGGTTGTCCGGCAAAGGGACCTTCTCCCTGCAGGGAGGTGAAGATCTCCGCCACCGTAAGATCGAGCTCATGCATGGCGGGTCCGGGTGGCCCAGGCCGTGGGGGTCTCGTAGACCGTGATCTGGTGCAGGTGGTACCGGTCCGAGGTCAGGGCCCGGTCCAGGGTGGTGAAGATGTGCTCGGCCATATTTTCGGCCGTGGCCGGGCGGTCGCGGTATTCCGCAAGCCTGCTGAGATCGGCATGGTCGTAGCGGTCCAGGATCTCGCGCCGCACGATTCGTTTCAGGCGGTCGAAATGCAGGAGCATGCCGGTCTTGTCCGGCTGGCCGGCCAGGGTGACCTGGAGCGTGTAGGTATGGCCGTGGAGTCTGGCGCAGTTGCCGTAGATGCGCAGGTTTTCTTCTGCGGAACGGTCCGGGAGGTGCAGCCGATGGGCCGCATGGAGGGAGAACTCTTTGGTGATGGTCAGCATTGGTCCACCTTGTGGTCCCGGCGCAATGGTCCGGGGGTGAGGGAGAATTTGTAAAGCGGGGTGCCACTTGTCCGCTGCCTGGGAAAGGTCGGCAATTTGAAGGAAAACAGGGCCAAGGTCAAGAGTGGGGCCGGAGATTTTGAGGGCCCCGGTCGAAAACGCGACTCATCCGGCCGATGAGGATATTCTGCCCAGGATGCGGGAGAGTCGCTTCAAGTCGACCGGTTTGGCGATGTAGTCGGATACCCCTGCCTGGAGGAACCGGTCCCGATCCTCGGTCATGGCGTAGGCGGTCATGGCCACGATGGGAATGCGGGGATCGAAGTGTCCGGAGTCGTTGGCGCGGATGATGCGGGTCGCTTCCAGACCGTCCAGGACGGGCATCTGGATATCCATGAGGATGCAGTCGAAATTCTGTTCGGACAGGAGTTCCAGGGCCCGGGAGCCGTTTTCCGCGGTGGCGACGAAATGCCCCTGTTTCTTCAGATATTTTTCGATGATGAGCTGGTTTACCGTGTTGTCCTCGGCCAGAAGGATATGCAGCGGTTCGGTTGCGTGGTGTTCCGGCTTTGTCGGAGCCGGCTGTTTTGTGACGGCCTTTTCGGCGGCGGGTAACAGTCCGACCCGTAACCGGACCGTGACCGTGGTCCCCACATTTTCGGTGCTTTCCATCACTATATTGCCGCCCATGAGCCGGGCCAGGCGCTGGACGATACTCAGGCCAAGGCCCGTGCCCTGATGGATTTTTGATGTTGTCGGATGACCCTGGGTGAATGGCTCGAACACGGTCGCCATCTGCTCCCGGGAAATGCCGGCCCCGGTGTCCCGGACCTGGAGGATCAGATCCGCTTCCATGTCCGAATCCTTGATGGGTTCGATGTCGATCGATACGGTGACCGTTCCCTTGTCCGTGAATTTGAGGGCGTTTCCCACCAGGTTGTACAGAATCTGTCGAATACGCAGTTCGTCCGAGGAGATGGATTCAGGCAGGTTCGGATGGGCTGCAAGGTCGAGGCGCACTCCTTCCTTGCGTACAGCCGCCTTGAGCCCCTCGAGCACCTCTGCGGCGTGGTCCCTGATGTTCAGCGGGGCATGGCTCACTTCGAGTCTGCCCGCCTCGATCTTGGACAGGTCCAGGATATCGTTGATGATGGTCAGCAGTCCTTTTCCGCAGCTTTGAGAGATGCCGATCAGGTCGCGCTGCTCCGGCTCCAGTCGGGCTTCTTCCAGGAGCTGCAGGGCCCCGATCATTCCGTTCAGGGGAGTCCTGATCTCGTGGCTCATGTTGGCCAGGAATTCGCTTTTGGCCCGGCTGGCTGCTTGCGCCCGCTTTCCGGCTTCCTTTACTTTTTCAGCCAGGGCCGAGCGCAGCTCGACTTCCTGTCGGAGTTCCGTAGTCCGGTCCGCGACCCGTTCTTCCAGAAGATTTCTTTCTCTGCGCAGCTCGTGCAACAGTCTGACCCGGTCCAGCTGCACGATATGCAGGATGTACCCGCAGGCCACGATCAGGGTCAGGTACAGCTGGACCGCGAGCCAGGAGACATCGTTCAGGTCGGAGACAGCTCCCAGGGTGAGGATCAGGGATGAGATGGAGACCAGGGTGAACGCCAGGCAGACCCGCGGGGTGTCGGTACGCAGGGCCACCCGCATGATGAGGGGCATGGTGACCAGAATCGTCGGGTAATGCCCGTAGAGTTCCGAGAGGCCGCTTCGGCCGAAAATCCAGACCAGGCTGATGGCGACAAGGCAGACAAGTCCGTCTGCAATGTATTCCTTCTGGTTCTCCCGGGTGAGGCGAAGGCGGCCGGCAGTGAACAGGAGGGGGGCCAGAATCAGGCCTCCGGTATAATCGCTCAGGCTCCAGCGCCAGAACAGGGGGAAAACCTCGTCTCCGGGGAGATCGAAATGGAAAGCCAGCACGGTCCCTCCGATCAGGGCCGAGACAATGGAGATGGTTCCAAGGCCGACCAGAAAGAAGGCCAGGGCGGAGCGGGTGTCGGCAAAGATGTTCTCGGACGAGCTGACTCGCCGCTCCGCAAGAACCGCGAGCCAGGCCGCCACAGCGTTACCTGCGCTGGTCAGAAGAACGACGGGAGGGACGTTCAGAAAAATAAGAGCGTTGGCGGCATCTGCGGCAAACACGGCTCCGATGGCCGGAGCCCCGTACCTGCGGACAGCCCAGTAGTTGAGGGCCGTGACCGGCCAGATGGAGACAACATAGTGGGTGGCGAAGCCGACATGATAGGAGAGGAGGATGGTCAGAAATGCGGCGACGGCGACTGCCGGAAGCTGAAGGAAGGGCCTGGTCATGGCCACCTGTATGCGTTGAAGTGAACGGGAACGAAGTTCGTCCGGGCAACATGGCAAAAAACCGGGCGACAGACCAGCCGCAAAGGAGCAGGGACCCGGATCAGCTGTCCGGTGTCGACCGGGGACCATCACCATCTCCGGCATCCGGACACGCCGGGTACGGTGACGGTTCCGCATCCAAAGAAAGACCTTCCCATTGGAACACTGAAGAGCATTGAAAGGCAGTCCGGCCTTTCCTTGCGGTAAGGAGGTGCGGCAATGGCCGAGTTCATCGCAGCAATCCACAAGGAAGAAGGTTCAGAGTACGGCGTGAGCTTTCCGGATTTCCCGGGTTGCGTCACGGCAGGGGCAACCCTTGAGGAAGCCCGGATGCAGGCTGCTGAAGCCCTGCGTGGCCATATCGAGATAAGCCGGGAATATGGGGACCCTGTCCTCGAGCCGTCCACCCTGGAAGAGGTCAAGGCAATGGAAGACTTTCGGGACGCCGAAGCCTTCTTTGTGATCCACGTTCCGGACGTGAAGGAAAAGACGGTCCGGGTAAACATCACCCTCACGCAAAGGGATCTTCGATTGATCGACCTGAAAGCCAGGCAGCGCAAGCTGTCCAGGGCCAGGGCCGCGTTTCTGGTCGAAGCCGCCAGAAAGGAAGCCCGGTTGCCCGGGGGTTGATGAGAGGTGAAGATCGGGTGCGAAAGGGTGTTTTTCCTGTCATGACCAGGAGGAGCACACTTTTCTGTTTTGAGATACGGCTGTAAGGAAGGAGCAGCTGTCGGTGCGGGGGAGACGTGCCGAATTTTTGTATCATTGACCGGTTTCTTTTTTCTTCTTCCATTGTTTTGGTGACATTATAACGATTGAACTCACTGGTTTTTACGAAGCGTAGCGGAGTAAAAATCCAGTGCAGTGATGTGTTAGGCGCAGCAAAACTTTGAATGGAACTGCTGGATTGAAAGAATTTCTCAATATTCATACAAAGGTCGCTCAGTAATACAACCTGATCGTCAGATCTATTTTTTGCCCATCGTATGGAAAGGTGGCGGCAGAAAATGCAGGAGCGCCGAATTCGTCAATCGTCGTATTTGAAAAGCCGTAGCCTTCCGTGGGGACACCAAGCCAATTGGTGTCAAGCTCGCCGTTCATGTTCTCATCATGGATGACGGCGATCGCATAGGTTCCCGGCGGGATATCCGAAAAGTTGCATTGCGCTTTTGTCTTCTGAATTTTTTTTATTATAATTGCCTTTGCCGAACCCAAAAATTTATTGGGAAAACCCTCTGGTGATTCGAAAATTGCACAAGCTATATTTCCAGTACTGTTTTTTATGTTCGGAATTTTCACGTGAATTCCCGGGCATGATGATTGGGCGAAACCGATGGCGGGAAGACTCGTAAACACCAATATTGCATACAATGCCACACACCGAACTCTCATGGAGGGTAGCGTGACCGGAGAACAGACTGTGGATGCCAATTCGGGCTTCGGATGAGTTAACTTTCTCCTGCTCTTCTTCATAGCTCTGACCTCCCTATCATAGTTGAATCAGCCATTAGACGCCTAATGCGGCCAAGCCACAGTTTTAGGCGTTAGGTTTTAAGTTCAAGCTGTTATAAAATTAAGAGCCCATGTTCCGCATGCTGATATTTCTTTGTTCCTGTGCTCTGAGAGTCCCTTTGCCCGCCGGATGAGGTGACTCAAACCGGCCATGAACGCGGCGAGGATCAGGATGGAGAGTGCGGTTCTTGAAACGGTTTCGGGTATTCCTGCGAAGTAGGAGCTGGAGATGTGTCCCGCGAAGACAAGGGGGGGAGCATGAGGAGGTAAACGGCATACGTGAAGATGTCGTCAGTCGTGTCGTCGATCTGTTTGCGCAGGGTCTCGCCGGGGTTGCGGAGGAAGTTTTCAGGAAATGGGGAGCGGCGTTTGCTGTGGCGGAGCCGGAACTGGATGGTCCAGTGCAGGGCCAGGATGATGCCGAGAACCGCGAGCAGAAGGAGAGCTGGGAACAGGCCGGAGATGAAACTCATGGATGCGGGGACTCCTTTGGATTGAGAGGAGGTGCTGCAGACAGGAGAGTTTTGAAAAATGAAATTTGACATGAATTGCACCTTTTTCAGTTCGAGTGCAAGCCTTAGGTTCGATGTTTTATATTCTGTTCGGAGTAAAGGTACTCCCGTTAGAGTGAGCGGAACAGTGCCAGGCCGGTGTCGGCACGGGGAGTGAGGGGCGAAGAGTATTTCGGTTTTCCCGGATCATTTCGGCCGTTGCCACCTGGACCGGGTGCGGCATCAATCCCTTGCGACGAAACCCAAGAGCTATCCCGGGATCTATCAGGATGTTCTTTTCGGCAAAATGGATGCAGCAGCACAGTCCCCGAATGCCGAGTGATTCAGTTCCGATAATATCGATCTTCATGGTGCAGCAGGGTTTGGGCGGTTTTTGGAGCAGCTACTGTTTTAAACCAGACCCACTTTGAAGTATTGAGTTTTAATTCCAGGCGAAGACGGAAGAATTTTCACAGGAGTACAGGAGAAACAGGAGGGAAGAAAAAAACTCTTTCTCCTGCTCTTCCTCCTGTTTTTTCTCCTTATCTCCTGTAAAGTGCCTTTCTT
>JAWLGC010000168.1:0-3795 GCA_041685265.1 Desulfomicrobiaceae bacterium
GTAGTCCCACCACTGCCAGAGGCGGGCATCGGGTTCGGTCCGGGAATCCAGGGAGGCCAGGGTTTCGGCGTAGACTTTGGGCATGATGGGGGCCGGACGAAAACGCTGCACAGTGCCGTAGAGAAGCATGAGAGCCACCACGGCCAGACCGATATGACTGAACCAGAGCATGAACCGTTTGGAACTGATCCGGGTGATGGCCAGGGAGATGCACGCCCCGACGCCGATGCCCACCACAGGCCCGCCGAACATGGAGAACCGGTTGCCCATCTTCACGCTGGCCAGGGCCAGAAAGAGCAGGGGCAGAAACATGAGGGCCAGGGGACGGGTCACCCCCAGAAGCAGGCAGCCCACCGCCCCGGCAATAAAAAAACCCCAGTTGATACCGATGCGGGACATGAGCCCGGTCCAGTCCACATTCTGGACTTCACGCACGGACAAGAACCTGTTGGGGAAAATGAGATCGTCGCCGTTGGTAACCGAGATCTTGCCGTAGGCCAGGATACGGTCAAGCACACCGGTCAGAGCGGACCAGGCCGTGCCGTGCAGGGCCAGAGTGATGAGCGCGACGGCCCAGATGAGGCTGATACCGGCGGGAGTGAAGATGGCTTGTGATTTGAAACGCACCAGGACAAGCACCAGCACGGCTCCTCCGATTCCCCACAGGCCGCCCATCCAGGGCATGAGGAAGAGGGGGAAGGCGGCAAGAAAGATAAAACGGGAGCGGGCGCTCCCGGCAGTAATCAGACAGATAAGCCCATAGACGCCGACCATGGCTGCCAGCACAGGCAGGCCGCTGGGATAGAACCACTGCCCCGCAGCTGCCATAAGGCCCACGACCGCAAATGTACACATGGACAAAAAGGGCTCGAAAGCCAGGCCCATCACGCGGTTCTTATCCAAAAAAGATTGCGCCTCGCCCCTGCCCCCCTTCGAAGTCCCCCCTTGAGGGGGGCAGGGGGGTGTCCGGCTGAACGTATCGGAGGTGCCGGATACCACTGCGTCAGACTCACTCCCCCGTTTCAAAGGATTTCGGCGCCATCCCGTATTGACCAGAGGCCGCGCAACCCAGAGCAGCCCGGCGGCAACAGCAAAGGGAAAAAAGAGCGACAGCACATCGGTATCGCCAAACCCAAGACGGGTCCGGGCCAGAAATCCGATAGCCCCTCCCGCAAAGAGCCCGGCAACAATTCCGGCTTCGGCCATGCCCAGGAACGCGCAGATAAGACAGACCGGGATGACAACCAGAGGAGCGAGGATGGCGGGCAGCCAGAAACTGAGGGTGCCGAGAGAAATGCCGGTAACGGCGTGCAGGACGGCCAGGATCTCGGACAAAGGCATTCCGGTGAGGCTGCCGGTTCCAATGGCGCCGGCGATCCACCCGTAGGCATCATGGGTGGCCAGAAGGGGTTCGCCGTTCACATGCAGATGGGGAGCGCCCCAGAGGGGAAACTCGATGAGACGGAGGGAAAGGGTGAGGACGTAGGCGGTGAGAACGATGGTAAAGAACGTTTTGAGTTGAAGGCAGGGAGAGGAAGAAAAGTTTTGAGTTTTGAGTTTTGAGTTTTGAGTTGAAGAAGGGGTTGATTTTTTCATTGTTTGCCCGTGTTCTGCTTCGTGGTTTTGACGATTCTGGTCAGGATGTTCACGATATTTTCGCATTCGGCTCTGAAATTTTTTCTGTCGGGGTACTCTTTGGAGATAATTGGATTTGATCAGCAAGCTGATCCGATAGGGGGGCTCTGGCTTCCTTGGTGGCGATGCACATCCTGAAAATAAAGTCCGGCCCTCTGAGCAGCCTGGGCTTCTTGAACATTTGCCCCAATCAACGTTCCGGAACGGAGCATCTGCTTTGAAAGCACATATTCCTTCCGGACTATCAAAAATTTGTAAACGGAAACCACTTCCAACGCAAACTCAAACGTCCGCTCCTCAATCTTCTTCACATCCCCCTCCCACACGCCTTCAAAAAAAACTCAAAACATCCCCAATTGACAGACTGGAGAATTTGACTAAACAAAAAGTAGTTAAGCAGACTACCAAGGAGTAACATCATGCCAACGAATCAGTCCATCAAACCAACCAGCATCAAACTTCCGCCGCAATTGCGCAACCGCATGCAGACCCTTGCCGCGGCGCGGCAGCGGTCTGTCCATGAGCTCATGATCCGGGCCGTGGAAACCTATGTCGAGCGAGAAGAAAAACGTGAGGCCATTCGCCAGGAATGCATCCAGGCCCACGATGACTACCTGCGTACCGGGCTCCATCTGACCGACGAGGAAGTAGACGAATGGGTGGATCAGGTGGTGCAGGGCATCAAGGCGGACATCCCCAAATGCCACGTCTGATCTGGACGGCAGGAGCTGTCGACGGGCTCAAAAAGGTACACGGCTTCATGGCAGAAAAAGACGAGGACGCAGCGGCAAAAGCTCTGGACGCGATCCGCAAGGGAGCACGCATTCTCGAACACTATCCCCAGGCAGGGCGACCTGCCGAAGACCTTGAGCCCGAGCACCGGGAACTGCTTATCCCGTTCGGGGTATCCGGGTATGTCCTTTTCTATGAAGTCATTGCAGATACAGTGTGCATTCTGGCCGTAAAGCATCAGCGTGAGGCCGGGTATTAAACATTTTTATGAGTGGACGGAGTGGGCCATAAGGACGCAGTGGACCGCGTGGGGATCATTTACCTCGCCCCTTCACCGAGCACCATGACCCCGATGGTTCGGCACATGATTTTTACGTCCAGCAGCAGGGACATATTTTTGATGTAATAAAGCTCATACTCAAGTTTGGTCACGGCGTCCTCCACGGTTGCTCCGTAGGGGTACATGACCTGAGCCCAGCCGGTGATTCCGGGTTTTACCGTGTGCCGGATGTAATAATAAGGAATTTTTTCTTCCAGTTCTTTCACGAACTCCATCCGCTCGGGTCGCGGCCCAACCAGGGACATATCTCCCTTGAGGACATTGAACAGCTGGGGGAGTTCATCAACACGAAATTTGCGCAGCCAGTGCCCGATACGGGTCACGCGAGGGTCATCGGCTTCAGCCCACACCGCCCCGTTCTGCTCCGCATCCACACGCATGGAGCGGAACTTGTACAGGGTAAACTCATGCTTGCCTTCGCCCACCCGCAACTGTCGAAACAGCGCCGGTCCGGGGGAGTCCCGACGGATCAAAACAAACGTCACCAGCAGCAGGGGCCACAGGACCAGCAGGGCCAGGGAAGCGATAAAGATATCCATGGTCCGCTTGAGCTTGCGCACCACTTCCTTGGAGTACAGAGAAAACCCCTGCTCCAGGAGCAGCCACCGATCCTGGATAAACCGCACCGGCACCCGGTCCGTCACCCGCTCAAAGGCCGTCACCAGCTCCTCCACCACGATCCCGGACAACCGCGCCCGAAGCAGCACATCCATATACGGCTCCACCGCCGCCCCTTCCACGGCCAGCACAATGGTCCGCACCTGCTGGGTCTCGGCAATATGCAGCAGGTCCCGCACCGGCCCGGCCACAAACCGCCCGTCCCCGTCCACGCCCCAGACATCCCGGTCATCCGTCACATACCCCAGCACCTGAAACCCTTTTTGGGCCATGGCTCCCACCAGTTCTCTGGCCGATTCCCCGAGCCCCACCACCAGCACCCGCTCCCCGGCGGCAGAAGACACCGCCCCTCCCAGCCGCCGAAGCCCGAACAACAGCGGATACGAAATAACAGCCTGCAGAATGAACAGCCACTGCGGAAACTGCCAGTGCCCGAACACATAGGACACGAATCCGGCCAGAATATTGGC
>JAWLGC010000169.1:0-3794 GCA_041685265.1 Desulfomicrobiaceae bacterium
AATATCCCCATCCACACCTACGTGTTCACGCCCGGGGCCTATCCCGTGGAGGATTATCCCGGAGCGGCCCAGCAGATCGCCAAGAACCTCTACGAGATGTCCGGGCTGCGTGTGCCCATCGTCTCGGTTTTTTCCGAAGGCGGTTCCGGCGGGGCCGAAGCCATCGGTCTTGGTGACACTCGGCTCATGCTTTCCCATGGCTACTATTCGGTCATCTCCCCCGAAGGTGCGGCCGCCATCGAGGGCCGACTGCGCGGCGGTATGCGGGCCGAACCGGCCCTTATCGAAAAATGTGCCCGGCAGCTCAAGATGACCGCCCTGGACAACCAGGTCATGGGATTTATCGACCGGGTGGTGCAGGAGCCCGCTCTCGGGGCCCGGCCCGAGCACTATGACTTCTTCAGGAAACTGCGCCGAGAGGTGGTCGGGGCCACGGACGAGATCGTACTCAATGTGCGGGGCATGAAGCTGCTCAGGTCCGTTGCATTGCGCAGGCTGAAAAGCGAGGACATCTATGTCCGCTGGACCCTGGGGTCCAAGGCCAAGGACCGTCTGGTCTGGAACCGGTACCAGAAATTCCGCAAACTGGCCCAGGATGCCTATATCGACAAGCGCAGTTTCGGGGACCGGATTTCGGACTGGGGCTCGGAAATGTTCACCTCCCTGTATTCCTATTTTCGGTACGATCTGTTCGGCCGGCACCAGCGCAAGGTGACCCAGCTGGCCGAGGACGTGCAGGCCGAGGTGCAGGTGGTCGTGGGCCGGTCCCAGCGGTACTGGAACAGGATCAAGGCCAAGCTGCCCACGCGCAAGTTCAAGCAGGACCAAGCAGCCAAGAGCGAACTGACCTCCCTGTCCTCCTGGGATGAGAGCAAGGGGCAGGGCGCGGAATGGTCCTATGTCAGCCCCCAGGCCCGGGAAGACAGGAGTGTGAGTTGTCCCAACGCCTCCACCCACGGCTGTCTGGACCAGTGGGCCCCGGATCTTTTCGGGGAGTGGGCCGGGGTATGCAGCTTCTGCGGACATCATTTTTCCATGGAATACCAGTGGTACCTGTACAATGTCTTTGACCCCGGAACCATCCGGGAGATCAACGGACAGGTCGAGGCCAAAAACCCTCTCGGGTTCGAAGGGCTCGACCAGAAGCTGGAGCAGGCCAAGAAGAAGATGGGGCACAAAAGCGGCTGCATGACCTTCGAGGCCCGTATCAACGGGGTTTCGGTCATGGTGGCCATGCACATGGCCGGCTTTCGGGGCGGCAGCGTGGGCGCGGCCGAAGGAGAGAAGTTTATTCGGGCCATGGAAGTGGCCAGGAAACGGCAGCTTCCCTTTCTGGCCTACGTCCACGGCACGGCCGGGATCCGCATCCAGGAAGGGGTCAACGGAGTTGTCCAGATGCCCCGGTGCACCATGGCCGTGCGGCGCTATATCGAATCCGGGGGGCTGTATCTGGTCCTGTACGACACCAATTCCTACGCCGGACCTGTAGCCAGTTTCCTGGGCTGCTCTCCGTATCAGTTCGCGGTCCGGTCCGCCAATATCGGCTTTGCCGGACCCGGCGTGATCAAGGAGACCACCGGGCTGGACATTCCGCCCGATTACCACCGGGCCTATCGGGCCCTGTCCCGGGGGCATATCCAGGGCATCTGGGATCGCCGCGAGATCCGCTCCAACCTGCATCAGGCCCTGATGACCATGGGTGGACGGAATCTGTATTACCGGTAGGCCGTGTGGGGTTGAGTACCTGAAGGTACGCACGCTGTAGATACCGGCCGTATAAGAGCCTGTCATTCCCGCGAACGCGGGAATCTCAGCGCCGGTGGCAACTCCCGGCATTGCCCTCAAGTCTGAGATTCCCGTCCCCGATCGTGGTCGAGGACAGGTTTTTCACGGGAATGACTGCGGGGAGTAGAGGCGTTGCACTCAAGAACACCGGTCAAGCTGGACTGTGTAACTTCAGTTAAAAAATTGTCTATGACCGTCACCATTTCGGATTCCTGATAAAAATTTCGATCTTTCCCTTGAACACGGCCTCTGGTTCGTGCAGTATGCAGGGATAAATTGATTTCAGGGACTCCGAGACGGTTTTGATCCGAAAAGGAGATACATGTGCTTGATTTCAAACAGCTGCTCCAGGAAGTGAAGGAGGAGCCCTACGAGGAGATCGTGGTCCGGGCCCCGCACACCGGGATTGTCCGGTTCGCGATCGGGGAGACCGGCACCAAGGTGCAGGGGGTATCCGGAGCCTGGAAAGAGGTGCCCGGCACCCTGCTTGGGCATCTGGAAAGGGAAAAAAATAAAAAGCCGCTCCATGCTCCGCAAAAAGGGGAGGTGGTGGAGTTTTTCGATGTCCGGGACGGTGATTTTGTCGAGGCGGGCACTGCGTTGCTCAAGATCCGGCATTTCCTGACCAAGGAGGAGGTCATTCAGATCATTCTCCAGAAGGCCCTGTTCCTGTTTCCGGCTCCGGAAAAAGGGAAGTACTATTTTATTCCCGAGATCGATGCCAAGATCAAGTCCAAGGGGTGTCGCTCGGTGCGGGTCCATCCCGAGGACGAGGTGTTTATTCTGTCCCGTATGAAGCGGGAGACCCAGATCAGGTACCGGGGACCGGCCGGCCTGATCTATACGGTCTATTTTCAATCCAACGACAGCGTGGATCTGGGAGCGCCGTTAATCGGTGTGTGTCCCGAGGATCAGCTCGGACATATCGAGGAAGTCGTTTCCCGTATCCAGAGCGAATGGGAAGAGGTCGATTGATATGGGAAAAGTTCTGCAGGTACGAGTGGCGGTAACCACCTATGACGAGGCCGAAGTGAAGATGACCTGGCCCCGGGCGTACGGGGTCGGGTTTCCTGATGAACGACTGACCCCGCCGAGTCGTGTGCGGGGAGTCATGGAGCTGGTGGACGGGCTCACGGACCAGGCCCGGTTCGGGGATATCTCCGATGAAGTCAGAAGGGTCCTTGACGAAAGGCTGCCGGACCTGCAGAACGCCAAATCCCGGGTGGAGGAGTGTCTTGCCGACTGGAAACCGGCCGAAGCCAACACCTGGACCGACACCCTGGAAGATCGGCTGGACGATCTTGAACGGGATCTTCCCAGGCCGTGACGGCGTGACGGGCCGGGGCGCTCTGCCCACGGCAACGGGCGCGGAAAATACCGACAAACTTTTGGGCACCGGAGACGGTGCATGGAGGAAATATGGCAGGAAGCTTGAACAAGGTGATGCTTATCGGACGTCTGGGGCGGGACCCCGAGGTCCGGTACACGCAGTCCGGCCAGGCAGTGGCCAACCTGAATATGGCCACGGATGAAAGTTATGTGAAGGACGGACAGAAGGTTGAGCAGACCGAGTGGCACAGGATCGTGTTCTGGG
Source organism: Desulfomicrobiaceae bacterium (assembly GCA_041685265.1). Classification (GTDB taxonomy): domain Bacteria; phylum Desulfobacterota; class Desulfovibrionia; order Desulfovibrionales; family Desulfomicrobiaceae; genus JAWLGC01. Next base: position 3,380 of record JAWLGC010000169.1, read on the forward strand.
GCAAACAGGCCGAACTGTGCGGCAACTACCTGCACAAGGGCAGCCTGATCTATGTGGAAGGCAAGCTCCAGACCCGGCAGTGGCAGGATCAGCAGGGCCAGAATCGCTACACCACCGAGATCCGGGGATTCATTCTTCAGTTCCTGGAGTCCAAAGGACAGTCCCAGGGTGTGGCCCAGGCTCCCCAGTACGGAGGGCAGCAGCAGGGCAACTACAACAACCGCCCCCAGCAGCCCGCGTCCCAGGGACCGCCTGCGGATGAAGACCTCGGCCCGGCCTTCCCCTCGGAAGCCAGCGGAATGGACGACGCGCCGTTCTAGCGAGCACTTAAATTAGTGTAACTATTCAGGTTAAAACTTTACTGATTCAAGGGCCTGAAATTCAAAGTAAAATTTGAATACCGGACGATACATTT
>JAWLGC010000170.1:0-3778 GCA_041685265.1 Desulfomicrobiaceae bacterium
TCATTGGCCGTCAAAGAGACCCGGCCGATCTCCCCCCGGATCCCGACCTCCATCTCCATAAGCTCCTTGCGCAGAAATGTGTCCCACCCCTTGGCATGGATGGAGGAAAACAGCGCCACCCCTTCACGCAGCTTTTCCCGCAACGGTTCCAGGGAGGCCAAGGGGATGACCAGGGCCATCTCTCCCTCTCTGGACTCGACCTCGACCACGAACCTGGCCAGCATGACCACGGCCTCGGGCGGGACGATATTCACCAGCCTTGGGTTGGTCTCGATCTTGATCAGCCCGACATCGAGCTCTTCAAGGGGCTGAAACGCCTTGACCACATCCTGACACACATCCTGAATAGCGCCCCGGACCACGTTGAGCTCGATTCCGGACAGGGGGCGGTCCGGGAGAACCTGCGTCCCGGCCGCCCCTCCGAGCAGACTCTCCACCAGGGCAAAGGAAAGCCGGCCGTCAAAAAGCAGCAGCCCTCCCCAGCGCAACGGGTCCAGTCGAGCGACCCCGATGACCCCCCGATCCGTAAGGTTCTGCACGACATGCTCAAATTCCATGGTGGACACCTGGGCCCGCTTCACACTCGCCGCCCCCTGAATGAGGTTGGTCAGGGTCACCCCGTAGTACCGGGCAAAGGTGTCCAGAAAAAGATCGAACCCGGCCACTCGCCAGTGGCCGGTGCTCTGCCCCTGAAAAAGGTCAAAGGAGGACACGCCGGACTCGTCGATCTCCGGATCTTCACTCAGGGACTCCATTTCCATGGCCAGCTGTCCCGAATGGATCGCCTCCAGCAGTTCGGCGATTTCCTGTTTGTTCAGGATTTTTTCCACACCGGCCCCCGTGCTACTGCACAACGAAATCCGTGAAATAAATTTTCCGCACCCGGCCGGTCTTCAGAATCTCGTTCAGACGGCTGATGAGCTCCACCCGAAGCTGCAGCTTGCCCTGCATGTCCGCCAGATCATTGTAGGCCTTGTTGCCGACCAGAAGCAGAACAGCGTCCTTGATCTGCGGCATGCGATCCGTGATCTCCTGGGCCACTTCCTCGTTATCCACGTCCAGGATAATGGACGCCTTCAGGTACCTCGACCCCTTCTCGTCCAATATATTGACAATAAAGGACTCCAGCTCGACCATATTCCCTGTTGCGGCGTCGCCTGAAAAAGGAGACTGCCCGGACTCATCGGTTAACGACGGGGCGGGGTTGAACATCTGCCAGGCAAAATACCCCCCCACACCGAGGCCGGCCCCCAGCACCAGGGCCAGCAGAACCATGATCAGTCCTTTTTTGGATTTTTTTGCCTCGTTTTTCTCGTCAGCCATTCCATCTCCGTGTCCTGTTGTGTGATTGCGATATGGGGGCCGACAGCTTCAAAACGGCATCTGCTCCCTGGCATCAATGAGATAGGGCAGATCCTCGGCGTGTCCGGCCAGATTTTCGAGCACAAAGTCGACCCGCCGGTTCAGTCGGCGATTCTCGGGGGTGTCATTCTCCGCCACGGGCCGGGTCGCGCCGTACCCCACTGCGGCCAGACGGTCCAGGGGGAGCTGATCCTCCTGGGCCAGAAACTTGAGCACGGACAGGGCCCGCCGCATGGAGATATCCCAGTTGGACCCCTTCCCGGCCGTGCTCGAAACAGGAGTATCGTCGGTATGCCCTTCAATACGGAGTTGAAACGGGAGGGGGCGGACCAGTTCCGCGACCTTGCGCAGCACCGAATACGCCTCGGGTCTGACCTCGATCTGGCCGGAATCAAACAGGATGGAATCCCGTATCCGCAACACCACGGTCCCCTTGTCCTGGACCAGAAAAATTTTCTTATCGAGCTGCAGACGGACCAGATCGGTCTGAATCCTGGAATAGAGACGACTGGCAAAGTCGTCGTCGATGGGAGTGAACTGCACGATCTTGGGTTCGCCCATGCTGGTCACATCCGAGCTGTCCATCACGCCGAACGCACCGCGCAGGGATCCGATGGCGGTCTGAAAACGAATCTGATCCATTTTGGCCATGGACAGCAGCAGAACAAAGAATGTCAGCAGCAGGGTGACCAGATCACTGTAGGTGGTCATCCAGGCCGGAGCACCGGGTCCTGTTTTTTTGGACTTCTTCCTTGCCATTGATTCCTCTTGCGACCCCCGCGCCACCCGTTGCAGGGGGACCGGAATCAGTCAAAATTGCTCTGTCGTTCCTTGGGAGCCACAAAGGCGTGCAGCTTCTGCTCGATAAGCCGGGGGTTCTCACCAAGCAGCAGCAGGCGCAACCCTTCGGCCACCAGAGCTTTGTGCAGAACCTCGGACTGCGACCTGATCTTGAGTTTTCCGGCCATGGGGATGCAGACCACGTTGGCGATAACCGCACCGTACAGAGTGGTCAGCAGGGCCACGGCCATGGCCGGACCGATGGAAGAAGGGTCGTTCATGGTCTGCAGCATCTGCACCAGGCCGATCAGGGTCCCGATCATGCCCAGGGCCGGGGCATAGGTACCCATGGCCACAAATATGTCCGCCCCGTTCTCGTGACGCTCCTGAATATACTCGATTTCCCGCTCCAGCATCTCCTTGAGGTCATCCGGGCCCTGCCCATCCACAGCCATCTGCAGTCCCTTGAGCAGAAAAGGATCCTCGACATCGTTCATCACCGACTGCAAGGAGAGGATCCCCTCCTTGCGGGCCTTGTTGGCGTACTCCAGCAACTGGGCGATAACCCCGGTCACCGACTCGCTCTTGTTGAGAATGGTCTTACTCCCCACGGCCATGGCCCGAAACACGTCCGTGAACGGGTGATGTACCAGGGTCGCCCCCACAGTCCCGCCGACAACAATGATCACTGACGGGATATTGACAAACAGGGTCAACGGGCCACCCTGCAGAATGGCCAGGATCATCAAGACGAACGAAAGCACGATCCCGATTATGGTCGCGAAATCCATGGATCTTCCTTACACTGCACGGCTGAAGGGATAAAATGATGCCAGCTTGCTGAGCCAGAATTCCAAGCAAGGAACATACCAAGCCCCGGCCTGCGCGCTCCGGCGGGAATTCAAAAAAGAAAAGCCGCCTTCCCGAATCCGGAAAGGCGGCACATGTCAATGAATTGACCGGAAAAGCTACCGCTTCAGGTTGATGACCTCGTTGAGCAGCTCATCAGTGGTGGTGATGATCTTGGAGTTGGCCTGAAACCCGCGCTGGGTGGTGATCATCTTCACGAACTCCTGGGCCAGGTCCACGTTGGACATCTCCAGGGTGCTGGAATAGATGGTGCCGCCGATGTCGGCAACCTTTCCGATAATCGGATCTCCCGAAAGCGTGCTCTGCGAATACATGGAATTTCCCTCTTTGGACAAGGCCGAGGGATTGTTGAACTTGGCAATACCGACAGTGAAAAGATCGGAGGTGGAACCATCCGTATACTTTCCGGTGACAATACCGTCTTTGTCAACGCTGACAGTCTCCAGCGTCGGCACATTGACCAAAGCGGCTTCTGCGGCCTGGGCAAGATTTTCCGCAGAGGAAACAGCCGTTTCCCCGGCAGCCGCAACAGCGTCCTCAACGTCGGCAGCAGTGGCCCCCTCTCCTGCTGCGGCAGTGCTGGCTGCGTCTGCAGCAGCCTCAAGTATTCCGGCAGCAGTGGCGACGGCTGCTGCGACATCGGCTGCGGTGGCGCCATCAACAGCTGCAGCAGTCCCGGCTGCTGCCGTGAACACAGCAGGTACGTCCGCGACACCGGTGACGGCGGTTGCAACATCTGCTGCGTTGGCGCCTTCAACACCTGCAG
>JAWLGC010000171.1:0-3772 GCA_041685265.1 Desulfomicrobiaceae bacterium
GTGCTTTTAGGGCGATGGAGACCTCGCGTCAAGCATTTTTTTTATTACAGGATATACCGTGACAGATCCCTGTCTTCTCGGACATCCACGAGCTGCTCCCGCACATATGTCCGATCGACTGTGACACTGGTTCCGGACAACTCCGGAGCTGTGAAAGAGAGCTCATTCAGAATGCGTTCCAAAATGGTGTACAGTCGACGAGCTCCGATGTTCTCGGTCTCCTCATTGACCTGCTGGGCAAACAGAGCGATCTCCTCAAGCCCGTCCGGTGCGAACTCGACAGTGACGCCCTCTGTTTTGAGCAGTTCTGCGTACTGAATGGTCAGGGCGTTTCTGGGTTCTGTCAGGATGCGGTAGAATTCATCTTTGTTCAGAGGAGCAAGTTCCACCCGAAGAGGAAATCGTCCCTGGAGCTCGGGAACCAGATCCGAGGGCTTGGACATATGAAAGGCCCCGGCCGCAATAAACAGGATGTGGTCGGTCTTGATCATCCCGTACTTGGTATTTACAGTGCTCCCTTCCACCACGGGCAACAGATCCCGCTGGACACCTTCCCGGGACACTTCGGCCTTGCCGCCCTGGTGGCCGCCGCAGACCTTGTCGATCTCGTCAATGAACACGATGCCCGACTCCTGGACCCGCTCCCGGGCGATTTCCTGAACCCGCTCCATGTCCACAAGCTTCTCGCTCTCCTCCTGAACCAGGAGTTCGAAAGCGTCTTTGACTTTGACCTTGTTGGTCTTCTTTTTCTTGGGGAACATCTTGCTGAACATATCCTGGACCTGGAGCTCCATCCCCTCCATCCCGGGCATGGACATACCCGGCATCTGGGGGCCGGTCACGGAAGTTTCAACCTCCACGACACGATCATCCAGCTTCCCGTCCCGCCACATGCGGCGAAATTTTTCCCGCGTGGAATCTTCTTTGCCTTCTACGGCCGGAGTATCCATGCCCGGCATGGATACTCCGGCCTTGCGGGGCGGGAGCAGCAGATCAAGAAGCCGCTCTTCGGCATTGACCTCGGCCTTGACTTTAACCCGGCCGCTCTCCTCCTGGCGAACCATGGTCACCCCGATCTCCATCAGGTCCCGGATCATGGACTCCACGTCCCGACCCACATAGCCCACCTCGGTGAACTTGGTGGCTTCCACCTTGAAAAAGGGTGATCCGGCCAGTTTGGCCAGTCTTCTGGCGATTTCAGTCTTCCCCACACCGGTGGGGCCGATCATGATGATGTTTTTGGGCGCGATTTCTTCCCGAAGCTCGGGCGGGACCTGCCGGCGGCGCCAACGGTTACGCAGGGCAATGGCCACCATTCGTTTGGCCTCGGCCTGACCGATGATGTATTTATCGAGTTCGGATACGATTTCACGGGGAGTCAGTTGGGACATGTTCAACCCTTATGTTAGCGTGACGAGAGAGACCGGAAACGGTACGTCTGTGCCGAAAGACTATTTTTCGGCCACTTCGACAAGAATATTGTCGTTGGTATAGACACAGATTTCGGCTGCGATCTCCATGGCCTTGCGGACAATGGTCTCTGCCGGGAGATCGGTGTTTCGTTTCAAGGCCCGGGCCGCGGACAGGGCGTAGGCCCCGCCTGAACCGATGGCGACCACGCCGTCGTCAGGCTCGATGACATCGCCGGTTCCACTCAGAATAAGCACGTTTTCCCCGTCTGCCACGAGAATCATGGCCTCCAGCTTACGCAGAAACTTGTCCGTGCGCCACTCCTTGGCCATTTCCACGCTGGCTCGGACCAGGTTGCCGTTAAAGGCTTCGAGTTTGGCCTCGAACCGTTCGAACAGGGAAAAGGCATCGGCAGTGGCTCCCGCGAATCCGGCCACGATCCTGTCCTTGTACAGGCGGCGAACCTTGCGGGCTCCGTGTTTCATGGCGATAGCCTGCCCGAGGGTGACCTGACCGTCTCCGGCCATGGCCACTCCGTTAGCATCCTTGACCGCGACAATGGTCGTTCCACGCAGTTCGTTTTTCATGACATCCTTATTTTCGGCTGGTTTCGATTTTCCATGAGGTCTTCCGGGCTGTTACCGGAAATCGGGAGACGGAGAACGGCTCCGGACATACCCTCGAAAAATGGACATCATTCCGACAAAGTCAACACTTCCAGAGGATCCTTTCGTCCTTTCAATTCCTGAAAACCGGCAGAACGCAGATTGCGGGGCGTGTTTTTGAGAAAATCGACCAGTTCCCGGGATACGGCCAGTCGGGTTCCGAGATCACGGGTCAATGTTTCCAATCTGGCGGCCACGTTCACGCTGTCCCCGATAATTGTGTACTCCATGCGGTCCGGAGATCCGATCACTCCTGCCAGCACCATGCCTGAATGCAGCCCGATGCTGTTGGCCAGTCTGAAGTCGCCGGTCAGATTCAATGTCGCATTCAGGTCGTCACACCGGGCCAGCATGGCCAGGGCTGCATCGAGGGCCACCTGTTGTTCATTTTCAATGGGGCGAGGATGGCCGAAGACGGCCATGATCTTGTCTCCTACGAATTTATCCACAATTCCGCCATACGCTTCCACGACCTCGACCATGGCCGTAAAGTATTGATTGAGAAGCCCTACAAGCATGGAGGAGGGAACCTGCTCCGACAACGTGGTAAACCCTCTCAGATCGCAGAACAGGACCGTGGCCGGGACGACTTCCCCCCCGAGCTGGAAGTCCTTGCCGATAAGTCGGTCCAGAACATCCTTGCCCATAACCTTGCCCATGCCGGTCTTGAGCACTTCCTTTTCCTTGAGATCCTGGACCAGCTCATTGAACGAAGCGGTCAGGGAGCCGATTTCATCCCGTCCATGCGGAACAAGGAATGTATCGTAATTTCCGTTGGCCACGCGCCCGAACGCCTCCTGAAGCTCCTTGACCGGTCGAACCACGCGGCGGCTGAAGGAAAAGGTCAGAATCAGGGCCAGAAGTCCGCCGACTCCCAGGGAAACCACCCCGGCCACCCTGACCCGGTCCAACTTGCTCTGCAGGCGGTCCACGGTCATATCGATTCCGAGCAGTCCCACCCCCTGCCCGGCGGCCGTGCGGATGGGAGCATAGCCCGAAAGAAAGCACCCCCACTCATCGCAGACCGGTTCCGGGTCAACCGAGGGCATGACGAACCCGTGCAGCAGTGATTCCGGGGCGTCCGGGTATTCCTCCCCGATGTCGGCCGGCAGTTCATCTGCCGAGATCTGTCCATCTCCGTCGTCATCGCTGGGGGGAGAGTCGACCACAAATCGTACTGTAGGACCGTCCATGCGCATGGTATATGCGTAGAGAAAGTCGTTGTTTCCCAAGGCGATGGAGCCGAGGATGTCCTGAACCTTCCGGTAAGCATCAGACTTGGCATGTTCCGGGGACGTCATGACCTGCAGATCCTCACCGGTAATCAGACTCGCACCTGACGAGGCCGCCCCCTGCAGTTCCTGCTGCAATATCTGATACAATGTATCCCGGGCCTGGTAATAGAAATAGGACCCTGTGGCCCCGGAAATCAGAAACGTGATGGAAAAAACCGCGACAAACAAACGTGTGGCAAGAGACATCGGGCTACGCTCCCGTGTTAAGGTGATCGACCTCCTCCTGTATTCCCGGGGTCAGCTTCGATGCGTATCCGAATTTCAAATTTGTTGCAAAAAGTTATTGACTCTTGCCCTGCCCTCCCCTAAAAGCACTCCTCACGACGCGCCCGTAGCTCAGCTGGATAGAGTACCTGACTACGAATCAGTAGGTCGCACGTTCGAATCGTGCCGGGCGCACCA
>JAWLGC010000058.1:0-15489 GCA_041685265.1 Desulfomicrobiaceae bacterium
CACGGGAATGACAGCTGGAGAATACAGGCGTTGCGCGAAAGAACACCAGTCAAAGTGAGCTGCGTAACTTCAGTTAATAAAATCCGATAATTTTATAGAAGGCCAGAGTAGTAACGAAGGCCGAAATTTGACGTATCAACCAAATTCAGGAGAAAAGATGAAAGTCTATTATGATAAGGATGCCGACCTCGGCGTGTTGAAGGACAAGACCGTGGCCATCATCGGATACGGCAGCCAGGGCCATGCCCATGCCCAGAACCTGCGTGATTCCGGAGTCAAAGTGGTCATCGGCCAGCGTCCCGGAGGAGCCAACTGGGATCTGGCCAGGGAGCACGGGTTTGAGCCCGTATCCGCAGCCGAAGCCGCCAAGCAGGCCGATCTGATCCAGATTCTGGTTCAGGACCAGTATCAGGCCAAGGTGTATGCCGAAGAGATCGAACCGAACATGACCGCGGGCAAAACCCTGGTTTTCGGCCACGGGTTCAATATCCATTATAACCAGATCGAGGCTCCTGCGGACGCGGACGTGGTCATGATCGCCCCCAAGGGACCGGGCCATCTGGTGCGTCGTGAGTTCGAAAAGGGCGGAGGAGTTCCCTGTCTGGTGGCCGTGCATCAGGACGCCACCGGTGAAGCCATGCAGAAGGCCCTGGCCTATGCCAAGGGTGTGGGCGGAACCCGTTCCGGGGTTATCGAGACCACGTTCAAGGAAGAGACAGAAACCGATCTGTTCGGCGAACAGGCCGTGCTGTGCGGCGGTGTATCCTCCCTGGTCAAGGCCGGTTTCGAGACTCTGGTGGAAGCCGGATACCAGCCCGAAATCGCGTTTTTCGAGTGCATGCACGAACTGAAGCTCATCGTGGATCTGCTTTATGAAGGCGGCTTCAAGAAGATGCACTACTCCATCAGCGATACTGCCGAGTACGGCGATTACGTGACCGGTCCCCGGGTCATCACCGAAGAATCCAAAAAGGGCATGAAGCAGGCCCTGACCGAAATCCAGGACGGCACCTTTGCCCGCAACTGGATTCTGGAAAACCAGGCCGGTGTTCCCGGCTTCAAGGCCCAGCGCCGACTGGCCCACGATCATGAGATCGAAAAGGTCGGTGATCGTCTGCGGGAAATGATGTCCTGGCTTGAAAAATAGTTCGACTTCCTTCTTGCAGGCCTCTAGACGTATTGATTAAACAAAGCGGGCGTGGAAAGAATTTTCTTTCCACGCCCGCTTTTTTGACCGCATGCCATTTACAGCAGGAGCCTCATGATTTTAACCGCCAGCCAGCTTAACGCACTTCGGGAGCGTAATGACGAGGAACTGCGCAAGGGAAAGTATGCCAAATACGGCTACCCCGCGCACACCATTCAGGATCTGCTGCATACCGTTGAAGCGATGAAAAAAGAGAAGAGAAAGTGGAAGCAGCTGGCCCAGCACAGGGGACAGGCGTTGAAGAAGATTCAGGAGCTGGCCGAGACGGAAAACGGGAGTTGAGGCAGCTTTTACGCTCAATTATCCAAGATTTCGGCGCAGTGTCTTGAAGAGTTCCCTGAATTCGATGGGTTTGGACAGAGTATCGGTTATTCCGGACCCAAGGAATGTGTCTCGATCCTCCGTCATGGCAAAGGCGGACAGGGCGATGATCGGGATGTCCGCAATCTCTCTGAATTCCGGGGCATTACGGATGATGTCGGTCATCTCTATGCCGCTCATGACCGGCATCTGCACGTCGGTCAGGATGAGGTCGAACCTGGCCTGCCGCAGCTGCTCCAGGGCTTGTTGCCCATCTCGAGCCTCGGCGATCTCAAGGCCGAGCTCCTGGAAAAGTTTCCTGAGCACCAGTATGTTGACATTGTCGTCCTCCACCACCAGCACCCTTTTCCCTTCGGGCAGGGGATCATATGCATTCTCATATCGTTTCGGAGGTGCGGAGCAGGTTCTTTTTTCTCCGATGCCCAGAGGCAGCGTCACCCGAAATTCCGTCCCTTCTCCCTCCTGACTGATCAGGTGGATCTCTCCGTGCATCAGGTCCGTTAGCTTGCGCACGATAGCCAGCCCGAGTCCGACTCCTTCCCGCATCTTGTAGTTCTCGCCCTGGGCAAAGGGCTTGAAGATATCGGCCTGCATTTCGGCGGGAATTCCTCTGCCGGTATCGGAAACCGTGAAGGTGAGACTGGTGCAGTCGGTCGTGGCCATGGCTCCCCCGGGCTGAACGGTCACCCTGATCTCCCCTTTGGTGGTGAATTTGAGGGCGTTGCCCACGAGGTTGAACAGAATCTGTTGAATACGGTGTTCGTCGCCAAGCAGTGATTCCGGAGTCCCCGGCTTTTTTTCGATGTCCAGAGAGATGCCGGACTGCCTGGCCGGGAAATCGAACAGTTCTCGAATGGAGTGCAGCAGATCGGTAAGGTAAAAGGGGGCGGGCTGAATGTTCAGCTGGCCGGCCTCCACTTTGGACAGGTCCAGAATGTCTCCAAGAAGTCTGGTCAACCGGTGGCAGGACTTGAGTGCCGTTTCGGCCAGCCGTTGCTGTTCCGGCTCCAGCCGGTTCATGATCATGAGCTGGAGCATACCTTCGATGCCGTTGAGGGGAGTGCGCAGGTCGTGGCTCATATTGGCCAGGAAGGTCGACTTGGCTCTGTTGGCGGCTTCGGCCTTTTCTTTGCCGTGCAGGATTTCCTGCTCCATGCGCTTTGTGTCGGTTAAATCGTACCCCATGGCGATGAACTCACCGCCGGGAAGGCAGAAATTCGCCCAGGCCTGAGGCACAACGGCCCCGTCGCTGCACATGAGGTTATATTCGTAAAATTGTCCGGATGCTTTTTGGATCTGGCTGTAGGCCCGTGTCAAATCCTCTGGGTCGGGGAACAATTCATCAAACGTAAAGGGAGGCGCATTCAGCTTGTGTATTGTCCACCCGGTCTGCCGTTCGCACTCCTTGTTGCACAGTGAAAAGCGCAGGTTTTCGTCAAAAGAGACGATCATGACCGGAGCGTTGTCGATGATGGTTCGCAGTCTGTTTTCACTTTCCCGCAGGGCCCGTTCGGTCCGTTTCAGGTCCGAGATGTCCATGATCGCCTCAACCGCGCCGATGACCTCGCCGTTGGAGCCGATGATGGGGGCGATATATACCTTCTGCTCCCTGCCTGAGGCCATGACCGAGTCCGTTGGAACGGTCTCCCGGGTCATGGGGGTACGGGTTTCCAGGACCTGCGGGACAAGGCACTGTTGGCAGGGTTTGTCGGCACCGTGAAATACCTGGTGGCATTTACGGCCGATGACACTGCCCCGGGATCCGGGAAAATTGCTGACGGCCAGCATGTTGTCGTTGACGTTCAGGATGTTCATGTCCCTGTCCAGAATATTCAGGTATCCCGGGATGCCGTTGAGCACTGCGGTCAAGAGATCGTTGGCCTCCTCCAGTTTTTTTTGTGTCTGCTTTCTGGTGCGGACTTCCTGCTGCAGGATGATGGTTGTGGCCGCCTGATTGGCAATCTGGTTTCCCACGAACTCGAGGAGTTTGGCCCCGGAAAGAATGTGGTGCGCATCGACGATGGCAAGTTCCTGCAATGCTTCCAGGTACTCCTCTCCCGGAATGCCGAGTTCCTTTGCGTAGGCCAGAGCCTTTTCCCTGTTCGGGGGTTCCGTCAGGACCTGCCCGATAACAAGAAATCCCTTGATGATCCCCTGTACAACGATAGGCACGGCCCCGTCGAACATGCCGGCATGACAGAGACCGAAGCAGCTTTTGCGTTCTCCCCGGGCTTTTTCGAGCATGGCTCGGCACCGGAGCAGGCCCGTTTCGGTGCCCCTGATAAGCTTCATGCAAATCCTGGCCGGTTTACCGGCAAAGGCAAGCAGATCCCCTTTGGGAGTGAGCAGTCCCGTGGTAAGGCCTGTGGCCTCGAGGAAATGGTCGAGGAGTCCTTGCAGGGTCTCGATATCTACGAGATCCGTGAGGCTGTAGGACGAGATGAGATCCTCGGGGGTGAGGGGACCGGTGAGCTGGTCGAGTTCGGAGCGGGACTCAAGATTCTGAAGTTTGATTTTGAGGGTCTCCAGCTCGGCAGCAAGCTTTGAAATTTCTTGCGATCTGGCGTCTGGCATGGGCGCTCCGGTTCAGGATTGGCGATGCGTGCGTCTACCGGATAGCCGTGAAGGGAGGGAAGGTCAATTGCACCTGGAGGCCCCGCATGCGGGGCCTCCAGGTACAGTTTTTCATGCCGCAGAATAGATGGACGGAGCAGGCTCCGCCACGGGATGGATTTCGTTCTGGAATATTTCCCAGGTTTCCAGGAAGGTGGTGTCGAAGGTCCGCGTCTCCACTGAGGCTCTGGCCTTTGCCCCCATCCATGAACGAAGGGGTTCGTTTTCGGCCAGGGAGCGGATGGCGGCTGCGAGGGGCGCATGCTCCCCGGCTGGAACGATGAGCCCGGTTCGCTCGTGAGTGATGTTTTCCCGAGGGCCCCCCTGGTCCGTGGCGATGACCGGCAGGCCTGAGGCCATGGCCTCCAGGACCACGTTGCCGAAGGTATCCGTTGCCGAAGGAAAGACGAACATGTCGGCCCCGGCAAAGGCGGCGGACAGATCGTCTCCCTTGAGATACCCCGTGAAGGTGACGGGGAGGTTCTTCAGCCGTGCGGCCATCTCCTCCCGATACGGTCCGTCGCCCACAATCACCAGGTGGGCGTCGACACCGCCGGCGATGACACTCTCGAAGGCCTCAGCCAGAACGTCGAGGTTCTTTTCCCGGGAAACCCGTCCTGCGTAAAGCATGGTACAGGGAGTGTCGATGCCGTAGCGGTCCTTGTAGAACCCATTGGCCTTTGCCGGGTGGAACTGTTCGCTGTCCACGCCGCGGGGATAGACCACGATGCGTCCCGGCTCAATGCCGTGCTCCACCAGTTCCACTTTGGTGGCCTTGGACGGGGCGTAGACCGTGTCCATCTGGTTGTAGAACCAGGCCATGTATTTCCAGGTCATATCCTCCAGGGAGGAATCCCGGGTCAGGGTTCCGACGTACTGGGGAAAGGCGGTGTGGTAGGTGCCGTGTATCGGGATCCCCAGGATTTTGGACACCGCCAGGGCCGCCAGCCCCATGGGACCGGGTGTGGCAGCCAGGAGCATGGAATATCTGGCTTCGAAACAGTGGGCCAGGATGCGCAGAAACGGCGGGTAGGTCAGGTTCAGTTCCGGGTATTCCGGAACGTTAAAAGAGCCGGAGGGAGCAAAGCCGCGAATGCCCTTGAGTGTTTCCTCCCGGTTGCAGTGCAGGATGGTCAGCTCCTTTTCGTGGGTTTTTGCCAGTCTGACCTGACGATGCAGGGTTCGGGCCACGCCGTTTACGTCGTCGAAAGTGTCCGTAAAGTGAGCCACGGACAGCTCCCGTACCGGCACGGACCCCGGGGCAAAGACTTCTAGGCAGTGTTCACCGAAAGTCTGTTCCCTGGAAAAGAGGCCGTATCCGACAAAATAGGGAGAGAGGATGGAGTACAGGGAGCCGGCCGACCCGATGGTGTGAAAGATGTCGAAGATGTTGGCTCCCATGGCGCTGTGCAGGATGCGGTCACCAAGATGGGCGAAGAGATGGTCCGTGGCCGTGGCCACGAATCGAAACAATTCTTTTTCCAGCTGCCGTTCGCTTCGGACCTTTCCTGCGGCGCAGTTGCGCAGAGCCGGGTCTCCGGCAATGACCTTCTCCGCCTCCCGGATGATGTGCTGCTGCAGAGATGCCGGTTCGGAAAACCGGAAGTACAGGGATGTTTTTCGTCGTCCGAAAAATCCCTGCATTCGGTTGATGAGACTTGAGGGAGTGTTGTTTCGAAAATCGAGGACCGCGTCGGCAAATCGGAACGCCTCGGATTTTTTCTGCCAGTCCGCAGCGCTGCTTTTGTCTTTATAGAACTGGTAGGCGATGGAGTACAGGTTGTGGGCCATGGTCTGGGGGGTTGCCGGTGTGCCGTGGGGAGTTCCCTGGCCGGCCCGGACCCGCCTCAGAAAGGAGGAGGAATCGTCGGCATCGGTTATTCTGGTGTACATGGAACCGATGTTCAGGGATGAGTGGTCGTCGGAACCGCCCGTAAGTCCCTTGATCCACGGCTTCGGCCCGTGGGGAGGCAGGTCGTGCTTGTCTGCCAGATGCTCCATGAGGGGGCGGTTCAGATGTTTGAGCATGGTCTGCAGAACCTCGTTCTGCAGCTGGTCCCGACATCCGTTGCACTCAAAGGTGTTGAACAGGAGCAGGCACTGCTCCAGGTGGTCGATGGTCAACCGTTCATTGACTGCAAACAGCGGGTGGGCCAGAACGTGAACGATGTCCTGCTCCCGCAGCCAGGGGACCAGCTCGAACACGTTCCTGCGCAGAAGCTGAATCTCCCGGTGCTGGGCCTCGGTGATGTCGTAGGCCAGCACGTGCAGTTTACAACCGTCTTCAGGAAAATAGGTGGTGATCTCTTCGCTGATAAACGTTCCGGGCAGGTGGCCGATGGCCAGAGCGCCGTCGATGACGTTATGGTCGGTGATGGTCACCAGGTCCATGCCCTTGCAGCGGGCTGTTTTGTAGATCAGTTCCGGTTCGGTGAAGCTTTCGGGGCAGCCCAGCTTCTGCAACAGCCATTGGGACGGGCGCTTGGAGTACTTGGAGTGAACGTGCAGGTCGGCTGTGAGTGTCTGGTGCATGGCGTTGTGTCGGGTTGAATGTCGTGAAACGGGTCAGGCCGGTTCGGTGAGCTGCGTGTTCTGGTGATCGGCCAGAAAGGAGGAGGCCTCGTTTTTGCCGAGAAATCGTCCCAGAACACGGGGATCTGTACGGCACAGATCAAGGACGATGAGTCCGTCAAACGTTCCAAAATCCCTGTCGTGATGGAAGGCGGCGATACGTCCACCCAGGCGGAGATAATGACGCAAAAGGACAGGTATGCCTTTGGCGTCCTTCTCGATATCCTGGACAACGGTGTTCAGAAGGTCGAGCTCCATGTCGCTTAGGTGCAGCTCCAGTGAGGATCCCTTGGGGACATGCAGCTTCGGGGGCCGTCTGCCACGCACCTTGAGGGCCAGGTCGTGGTCCAGGTGGTGGGCGGAGAGATGCGAGAGCATGGAGGTGACTGAGATCCGATCGTACTCCTGACTGATGCTCACGGGGCCGAGGAGATACCGGTAGTGCGGGTTTTTGAGCAGGTACTGTCCGATTCCCTTCCAGAGCAGAAGCAGTGGAAAGTAGTCCCGCTGCAGTTCCGGAATGACAAAGGAGCGCCCCAGCTCCAGGCTGTTGGTCATGTTTTGGAAAAATCCTTTCCGATACTTGAACAGAGAGGACGTGTACAGATTGGACGGCCCGCCCCTGCGTTTGATGAGCTGGTCGATCCGGCCGATACGATACGCTCCTGCTATACGTTCCCCTGATTCGTCCCACAGCAGCAGGTGGTCGTAGGAGTGGTCGTACAGGTCGATGTCCAGCGGAGTCCCGGTTCCTTCTCCAACCTGTCTGAAGGTTCTTTCCCGTTCCCGGCCCAGTTCATGAAGGACAGGGCAGGAAGGGCCGGTCCGGGTCAGGAGTACCTTGAATCCCTTGGCCTCGACCAGGATGTTTTCGCGGGGTATGGCCCGGATGTGCCGGGAGAGCTCGGCTCCGGGTACCGGCTCGGCAACCGGATTCATGGCTCGGGTTCGGTGGATGCCGCACTGTCCCGGTTCCTCGGGATGTGCCAGGGCATAGGTTTTGGTTCTCAGGTAGCTGATGATCCGGTCCGGAGACTCCAGATGTGTAAGAACTCTGGCCGAAACCGGGCGGCCCACAGTGTAGGAAATCCTTTTCCTTCTTCTTTTGAGCAGTTCCCGGGGGAGCAGGACCGTACGCAGCATGGGATGGATCAGGCCGGCCACCTGGAACAGGGGGCTGTTGACACCGCGAAAGTGGACCGGGAGCACTGCAGAGCCTGTCTTCAGAACAAGTCTGCCGATGGAGGGGTGCCAGTCCGGATCAGACACTTTCCGCGTTCGCGGGCAAAGATGGGAGACCGTTCCGGACGGAAAGACGCACAGACATCCCCCACCGCGCAACCAGTTTATGGACTGCTTCATGCCGGCGAGGCTCTCCTGACGCGCCCCGGGGCCGCCGAACGGGTTGACTGAAAAACAGGCGGGGTTCAGTTCCGGGATCATGGTCAGCAGGCCGTTGGCCATGATTCGTATATCAGAGCGGACCCGGGAGAGCAGGGCCAGAAGTATCAGTCCTTCGATACCGCCGAAGGGGTGATTGGCCACTACGGTCAGGGGGCCGGTTTCGGGGATGGTGGACAGCATGCCGTGGTCCGGAGCCCAGTCCACCTGCAGCGAGGAAAGGCATGCTTCGGCAAAGGCGGCCGGTTCCAGGTTGTCGGGGGAAAGTCCGGCATGCAGCCTGCCGATGCGTTCGAGTCCGGTTATACCGGTCAGGGTGTGGGCCAGAAAAGTGGAGAGGGGAGACGGGACGCGACCGCATCCGAGCCGGATACGGTCGCGAACGCGTTGTACAAGAACCGGGGGCGCCAGGTCTCCATCACGCTCTGCTGCGGAAAGGTCACCCTCGGAGTATTGTTCAGTCATACAGTGTCCTTGGGCACCGGGAGGTTCCGCCCGCTGCGGAATGTCCCGTGCGGGGTTGGGACCATCAGCTGGCCAGGGGGAGGCGGCTGTCGCCGTCAAGTACGGCCTGACATCTGACACAGAATTTGGTGGAGGGCAGGGCCATCAACCGTTTAGGTGCGATTTCCTCACCGCACAGTTCGCAGATTCCGTAGCTTCCGGCCTCGATCTGGGCCAGGCTCTCCCGGATTTCTTCGATGGCTTCCAGATTGCGTCCATGGCGGGCGATGATAAGCTCTTTGGAGGATTCCGAGCTGGCGCGGTCGGCCAGATCGGGTAAGACGTTGGGCTCGGTGTTGATCTGCTCTTTCATGGTCAGATTCTCCTGGGTAAGAGAATCCAGCCGCTGTTTCAGTTCGTTTTTCAACGTGCTCTGGTGCCGGTTCATGAGACCTCCTGGTTGGCGGGAAGGGCGGACCCTTCAGGCATGATGGGGAAGAGCACCGGGTATGTCTGAACCATGCCCGGGACGAAAGCATCTGCAACGCCTGTTCGTTTTGAACATTGTAGAGACTTCTAGAGAAGAGATGTGTCAGGATGATTGCCGAGGGGTGACAGTTTTGGGGGGATATTGAGGGGAGAATGTTTGCTTCAAGAGACGGCACGGCGGGATATACGTACAGGATTTTTGTGTAGCATGGAAAATAAAAAGAAAACAGAACGAGAAAAGCCCGGTGCGACGTCAGATCATAACGTCGCACCGGGCTTTAATTGAGAAGAGGTTTTCAGTTCAGGAGGCGGGCTTTTTTTGGGCGGCCGGCTTTGCTGCCGATTTTTTTTTGGCTGTTGTTTTTTTGGGGGGTGCTTTGGGGGCTGTTTTTTTCGCAGAGTCTGTGGGCTCGGTCTCCGTGGACGTTTCTGCCGCCGGGGTCTCGGGCGCAGTATTCTCGACACCGGAACCTGAAGCCTCCTGTTCAGCGGGCATGGGGATCGGCTCCGGCGATGTGTTCAGTGTCCGGTCCGCTTCCTGGCTGTGGGGTTTATCACTCTTTGCCGGGAATGACGGCTCTCTCCCGATCACATCATCGATCGATCCGGTGGCCACGGGAGCGGACTCCTGTTTTGCGGTCAGGTGCCCTGCTTCCCCGGGCACGCTGCCTGGATCCGGCACGGTTTCCTCCCCTGAAACGACTGGTTCACACTGGGAGATCTTCATGGGCTCCAGCGTCTCGGGTGTTTCCGATTTCCACTCCAGTTCCAGGGAGAAGCCGCCCTTATCCTCCTTCTGCTTGGCACCGATTTCCACCTTGACGGTTCCGGGAAGATCCATGCTGATCATATCCGGCCCCCTTTCAACCACGATTTTGCCTGCCTTGAAGCACGAGAGCAGTTCTTCGAGGTACGCGATGACTTCCGTGGTCTCCATGATCTGTTTCACTTCAATCTTGTTCTTGCTCATGGACTTCTCCTTGTTTTTTGCATCGGGTTTCAGGATATTGGCTTTTCCTTAAGCGATGCTTCAATCATATCGTTACTGTCGGTCTGCACCATGATGATTCAGACCAGGGCGATGAGCGCCTCACAAAGCAGTTTGGGGTCCGGGTGCGGTGCGGACTTTTCTGTGACCAGAGGGCAGCGGATGACCTTCAGACCGCGCTGGAGCATTGCTCTCGGGTCAACTCCGCCGCGGTAGAGCGCGTCGTTTTCGTCCACCAGCACGAAGTTGAGCACGTCGTTGATGGCGATGTTGTCCGGATCGTCGCTGCGCAGGGAGTCGAGTACTTCCTGGACCTGATCGGTCAGGGTCATGCCCATTGTTTCCGGGTCGGGAGATGTGTTCGGGACATACACTTTGGGGCACCCCTGTTCACTGATCGCAGTGCCCACCCCTTGGGGCTGGAAGTTGGCGATGATGCTGGTGAACAGGCTGCCCATAGGGTAGCAGATCAGGTCCGCTCCTTTGATTTCCTTGCGGATCTTGTTCCGGATGGAGGCCGTGGCCGGAGTCGGGTCGGACAGGCTGTGCACCAGTTCCATGCCGGTGATCCGTGATCTGAGAGGCGGCGCGTTTTTACCCGTCATGCGGTGCTGCCCCAGGACCGAGGAACCATCGGCCAGTTCAGCCCGCAGATGCAGGTCTTTGTTGACCACCGGCCGGACAGTGCCGCGTACCTCTACAAGCTTGGAGAAGATGTACAGCACCGGGTCGATATGCCGATCGTTTTCCAGGTACCCCCCGGTGAGGACCAGATTGCCGATACTGGCCCCGCGCAGATCGAACTCGGCGGGCATGGCGTTCTGGAACACAAGCAGGTAGTGGCGGATGATCTTGCGCATGGGGTTGGGGATGGCCGAGATCAACTCATGCCGTCCCTTGACCAGACGGTCCAGTTCCTCCTGCAGCCAGGCCTGATCCCGGTCCGCGGGCAGGCGGTGCGTGAACAGATCGAAGATGGCCGGGTTGCCGTGTACGGACTTGTCCGCCAGAGCCATGAGCCGGTTGCGCAGATCGCCCACGGCAGGCATGCCGAATGCCTTACGGATTACTGCCGAGCTTCCTCCGGAGTCGAAGGGTGTGATGATGTGCGTGGTGTTGTGGGTGTAGTGGATGATCTCCTGGCTCAACTCGCGCAGGGCCGTTCCTCCACTGAAAAAAAGGATCCTCGGACCCAGTTCCGGGACGCGCAGACACCGTTCCGACTTGATGGGGTCCGGAACCAGGACCTCTTTGATGATCTTGATACGCATGGGCCTGGTTCGCCCTCCTTACCTCTGTACGGATTCGGGAAGGTTCCCGGTGTCGAGGAACTCCAGACAGATGTCGGCTGCCCCGTCGAAATCAACACCGCCGGACAGCTCCAAAATCGGACACTCCCTGAGCAGGTCGATGTAGGCCTCTTCGGAGAAGTCAAGCTCGTCGGCCCTGTCGCCGGGCAGGAAGAACAGGCCGGCCGACTTCATGAATGCAGGCAGCAGGTCCCGCCGTTCGGCAAGGTTGACGAGTCCGGCCTGCATGGGGGTCTGGTCGTGCTTCCAGTTCAGGAGCACCAGGCCGTGCATGGAGGATTCCAGTTCGAACCTGCCCGGTCCGAAACATGACTCGATGGGCACGTCGTACTTGTGCTCCAGGTGCCACAACTCTTCCATCTTCAGGGCCGAAAACCTGTCCCGGTCCTCGTCTGACAGGATGGTTCCCAGGTCGGGGTTGTTCAGGGCGGTACCGGGATTGATGCGGGGCAGTTTGGCCACGCCTTCCATGGTCAGCCGGCCGGGATGGGCGTGGACCAGAAGACGGTCGTTGCTGACAAAGGTGGTTCCCCGGCTCATGAGGTGCAGAGCCAGGGTCGATTTACCCATGCCTGAGAAGCCGGCAAAGGCCAGGCCGCGCCCGTTCTTCTTCACCGCTGCGGCGTGTCCCAGCAGAGAGCCGCGCACCAGCATCCAGCCGATGAACCGGTTGTTCACGAAGTTGATGACCTGGTTGGAGTTGGCCAGGCAGGGGCCGATAGCCAGGTTCTCGGTTTCGTTGAAGAAAAAGAGCATGGAGGTCAGCCGTTTGTGTACTGCCCGTCCGTCGGAAAAGTCGTGGTATTCTTCCTTGATTTTAGTCTTGCCCGGGTCGGGTTGTTTGACTGTAAGAGGAAAGGGAACCCGTACCGGATCTCCTTCGAGAGCCGTGACCGTGATGTCGGCCGGCCTGCTGCCGGGGATACACATGAACGGTTTGAAATATTCGACCAGATCCTTTTCCAGATCTGCGGAGTTGGTGCGCACGTCGATACGGCACTGCCCCAGGGCAAGGGACAGAGTGTGCGGAACCGCGATGCTCCCGCTCAACTCGGTGATCCAATCATGGCAGGTGGCATTATTTTCCATTGCTGATTTTCTCCATGGCGTAGCGGGTATAACGTTCTGCGGCATCGATGTCACACGCTTCGAGGATGCCCCTGAAGCCGCCGAAGGCCGAAACCTCGAAGATAACCGGGCCGTCCGGGCTCTCCACCACATCCACGCAGGTGAAGTCCAGATTGAACAGGGACTGGGCCTTGTATGCCAGGTCGATGGATTCTCTGCTCGGCTGGTACGGTGCGTATTTTCCGCCGGAGACAGTGGTGGTGTTCCAGGATGTGCCGGTGTTGCACCGGGCGTAGGTGGTCATGTACTCGCCGCCCAGGAATACCACGCCGAGGTCCCGGCCGCCGAGGTCGATTTTCTGCTGCAGGTACATGATGGGGTGCTCGGAGCGGAACGCTTCGATCTGCGTTCGGGCATCATCGCCGGATTTGATGATGCACATGCCTCTGGCCTTGGAGGAGTAAAGCGGCTTGAACACGGCTTCGCCGTACTGCTCCACGGCGATCAGGGCCTGGTCCACGTCTTCGGTGATGGTGGTCGGAGGCATGGGGATGTTGCCCGTACGCAGGGTCACGGTGCAACTGAGGCGGTCCAGCACGCGCATGATGCTCAGGGGGGAGGAGAAGACGGGCATGCCCTGTTCGTTGAGAAATCGCAGTATTTCAAGACGATCCAGAAGGTGGGGCGAGTACCGGGCCCCGATCTTTTTGATGATCAGACCGTCCAGTTCGGTCAGGTCCGTTTCCTGGAACCAGGCCGTGCCCGAGGCCAGGTCGAGACGGACCTCGTCCATGTTCACCAGCAGTCTGAACCCGGTCAGACGTTCGATGGTATCGGCCAGTCGTTCTGAGGACCACCCTCCCGGGGTGCCCACAACTCCAATTTTCATGGTATGGTATCCTGTCTATGTTCGTAGTTGTAAAAAAAAAAAATCACGGGGCGTCAGTGCAACTGCTTCCGGTAAGGGGTCAGTAGTAGAGAATGTGTTCCGGGAGAATGAACTCTTCCAGGGGGCGCCCCTTGTGCCCGGCGATTTTTTCCATGAGGTAGATGGCCCGCATATACATCTCCCTGGCGAACAGGGGGTCGAGTTCGAAGCGGGTCGAGGTGTAGAAAGAACGGGCCAGGGCCAGGGTGAGCCGAAAGGCGAATGTACGGTCGTCCTGGCTGTCTGCGAAATCATACGCAAAACCCAGAAATTTGGAGATGATCAGGTTGAGACGGTCTCGTAGCGGCTGGTCGAAGACCGGGGCCCGGAAGTTGGACACCAGAAAGACCGAGACGTCCTGAACATAGTCTGAATTTCTGGAACGGTACACGTCGATGAAATAGATTCGTTCGTCCACGTGATTGTAGACCACATTGTTGGAGTTGAAATCGCCGTGAATGAAAATGGCGAACGGAGCAGGACATTCCTCTTCGAGATTCTGGCAGCGATCCAGAAGTTCCAGAAATGAACTCACTCTGGTACTGCCCACATGCTGTTCCGGTCGGGAAAACTGAGGATGCACCTGCTGTACGCCGCTCATTCGGTCCCGAATCTGACGCATGTAGTCGGTTTTGAGGGAGGAGTCGGTCCTGGTGGCGCACCACAGCCCTTCAACGGTTTCGGTCATGACGAAAAAGGCATTCTCCACAGTGTCCATGTCAGCGGTCAGGATGGTCTCGTCCATGGTGCAGCCGGGCAGGAACTCCGCGAGCATGGAGGCCTTGCCGTCCTCCTCGTGGTAGCTGAAGATCTTGGGGACCAGGCCGGGAGAAATGGTGTCCCAGCACTCGATGTTGATCTTTTCCTGTAGGATCTTTTTGCGCGAGCCTTCCTTGAAGATGGAGGCCTGGGCCTGGGGTGCGTTCTCGTCTTTGTCGTCCACCCGGCCGATGCGGCATCCGGAGCGGGATCCCCAGATGCCCTGGAAGTTGATGTCCGACACGGAGCCGTGCATGCCGGACCCTTCCAGGGTCTGCTGCAGGGCCTGAAACTGGTTGATCTTGATTTTTTCGCCGATGATGGCAAACAGCAGGGCCTCTCCGACGTTGAGCAGGGAGTCCCCGATCCGTTCCAGGTAGCGGAAGATGAACAGGGAGGTGATGTTGTTTTCCACCTCCCGCCCGATGCGCATCTGGACCATGATGCGATCGAAGTTGGTCTTGTACATCTGGTCCAGCCAGTTTTCGGCACGGCAGATAGCAAGCGCCCCGGAGAGATCTTTATTCTGCAAAACAGAGCTGATGGCCTCGATGCTGTCGGTGATCAATTCCTGGCTGTTGCCGTAGTCAAACTGGGTAAGGAAGCGGGGCTCGGAAAGGTATTTCATCTGGCGGACGATGTTCACGCAGTAGTCCGCGATCCGTTCCAGATTCACGGCGATGAGGTGGATGACCCGGATCCGGTCGACTTCGGTCTTGCTCAGCACCCGGTCGCCATGGATGGTGGAGAAGCATTTGTTTTCGATGACGTTTTTGAGATTGTCGATATAGTCGTCGCGATCGATGATCTTGTCGTACGTGGAGGACTTGGGATTCTCCAGAAAGGTGAAGGTCTCATTGAGATGATTGGTCACTTCCAGAATGAGGAAAGTGAAATTTTCGTCTAGTCCGTCAAAGGAAATCATGTGCAGGCTCGCAGGAAAAGACCGCTTGCGCGGCGTTGTTTAGGAGGAGATGGAGATTTCACCGTTGTCCTGGTCGGAGGCGTTCTTTTTCTGGTCCTTCCATTCCATTTTCAGGGTCAGCTTGGACACGCCGCCCTTTTTTTTGGCCTTGATGGTGAACTTGAGCAGATCCTGGGGGGAGAGCAGCAACTGGCGGCCTTCGGACTCAAGGACGATGCGCCGGTTGTCGAACCCTTCCTCCAGGGATTCGAGATATTCCTTGATGGTCTGGGGGTCCTGAATGGATTCGTAGATGAATTTTTCTTCGTTGGACATCGGGGGCTCCTCCATATTGAATTTTTTAGCTGAAGCTGTGCGCCGCTGGAATTTTTGTAACTATTCAGGTCCTTTTTACAAAATTAGAAATTTCAAATTTAAGAAATTTTAGAAATTTGAGAAATTATAAGACGTTAGCGCCTGCTCTTT
>JAWLGC010000007.1:0-51735 GCA_041685265.1 Desulfomicrobiaceae bacterium
GCGCTTTTCAAAAGAACTGTCTGCCCGGCTTTCCGTCGCGGCAGGAGCGGATATCTATCCGATCACCAACCCGCTGTCAACGACTTTCTCAAACCTTTTGCAGACCGCTCTTCAATCAAAGAACTCAAGAACCGTTAGGAAAGGATTAAGAGGATTAGACTTCTTCGTCGTGGGATTAAAGGATTATCCGAGTCCTGCTCGTAATCCGCGTAATCCTCATATCCCTCATAATCCCTTTCTTCAGCCCCGGATCGTTACAACCCGGTCACATTGTCTCAAAGAGCGAAAAAAAGTCCTGGCGACGACCTACTTTCCCACACTTAAAAGTGCAGTATCATCGGCGCGGGCGGGCTTGACTTCCGAGTTCGGAATGGAATCGGGTATTTCCCCGCCGCCATGGTCACCAGGACAAAAGTTGGTTTCAAACTTCAAGGTTCAATTTTCAAGCAAGGATTCCGAGATACCGGTTTTGCCTTAAAACCTGAAACGTAAAATTTGAAAAAAATCCTGAAAAATAAAAGATCTTCCGTTCCTTTCGGCGACCAGGGGCTCACCCCGTCAGCGAGAAGCGGTATCTATGGAGATCAGCCTTCGAAGTCAACCACTTTTTTTAAACTCATCCCCCAAAAAAGGATAACAGCTTAAAATTAAAGCAGATCTTAAGAGCCCGTCCCTCCCCCACATACTCATTCAAAGTCCGGCAATTTCGCCGATGACGCAAATTGACTTTCCCTGGTGCTCTTTTTAAACTCTTATATTGTCTATCCACGCTCGTCCCTTTCAGCCCCCGGAGCCGCCTCCATGCCATTACGACCTCCCTTCTACCGTCGGTTCACTCCGGCTGCCTCCCCCAAGGTACATCTGCTCACAGCCGGACTCTTCTGGAATATCGCCGGACTGACACTGACCATCAAAGGGCAATACTTTCTGCTCTCCGCTCCCGTTCCCCTTCACCTGGCCCTGAGTCTGGCCTGCACCGGCCTGGGGATGCTCAAGGCATGGTATATATTTGACAAGGCCGCCGCAAAAATCATCCGACGCATCCTTTCCCGGCAGCGGAGATACTGCCTGGGAGGCCTGTTCTCTCTCCGCAACTGGGGGCTGATCCTCTGCATGATCCTGCTCGGCAAGTTTATTTCCTGGACGCCGCTTCCTGATCCGGCCAAAGGCGCCATATATCATGTCATCGGCCCCGGACTTCTCTTTTCCAGCAGGCTCATCTGGCAGGCCTGGCGATCCTGTGGCCCCGATCCCGCCTAGAACCCGCCCCTGTTCATCATGTCTCCCTGCCGGCCCGCGCCACACAGAAAGCCTAGCAAGGAAACTTCCAGTCCACCGGGGCCTCCATCGCATCCAGAAGCTCAAGCGCGTCGGCAATATGGCGTCCGACATTGTCCACCCCGTGCGAATCATCCCCGGGACACACCCCGATTCCGAGTTCCAAGGCCCGGACCAGAACCTTCTCGGACACATACGGTTCCAGGGCCCCCTTGAACAGCGCCCGAACATTCAGGTCGAGTATCCCGCCATACCCGGCGACATATACAAGGTTCCGCTCTATCCTCTCCCACACGGCAGGCAGCATCATACGCCTACGGTACCCGGGATCAAAAATTCTGACCAGATCGAAATGGCCGACAACCTCGGGATGCATCGAGATCAACAACTCGTACTGATGGTCGAAATATGCGCAGTACAACTCCTCCAGCCCACCGCACGCCCTGACTACAGCATGATACTGTTCCGGAGAAAAATCGATCAGCCGGTCATGGACATGATGAACCGAACCCACCACATAGTCGGGGCGACACTCCCTGACCAGTTCGCAGGCCAGGGCCAGGGAGCCGGTATACCACTCGGTCTCGAACCCCACTGCGATCTTCATTCGATCCCGGTAGGCAGCCTGCAGCGTCCGGGCAGCCTTCATATACTGAAGGAAGCCGGCCCGAAGCTCCTTTGCCGACAGCCCGGCAGCCGCTTCCTCCGGATAGCGGAACCGATCCACGGGCGGAGGCATATGCTCGGTCAATCCGACCCAGACAAATCCTTGCCGGAAATATTCGGCCACGATGTCTTCCAGCGAATCCGCCGCATGACCGCAGAATTCTCCACTGTGACCTCCGTGTACGGAGATCAAAGGTCGTTTGTTTCCTGTCCGACTTTTCATTCCCGCCTCTCAGATGGCCGCATCCAACAGGAAGTTATCCCGGTGTACCGCCTCTTCATAGATGCACTGCCCAAGAATTTGCTCGATATCTCCGCTGCTGTGCCCCATGATCTTGCGCAAATCCGCCGCCTTGTAACTTGAGAGTCCAACCCCGAGAGACTCGTTGTCCTGCCCGACAACCCGAACCAGAGCCCCAACACCAAAATTGCCGCGAACCTCGAGGATTCCGGCAGGAAGCAGGCTGCGGCCCCCAACGCCGAGAGCCCTGGCCGCACCGTCATCCACGACCAGCTCACCCGAGGGATCCAGGTTGTAGGCCAGCCAGAATTTGCGACGGGAGATCGTCTTGGTATCCGGCATGACCCAGGTTCCAAGCTCTTCTCCGGAAAAGACCTTTTCCAGAGCAAACTTGATCCTGCCGGACACGATCAGGGTCGGAACCCCGATCTGAGCGGCCCGACGAGCGGCCAGAAGCTTGCTGTACATCCCTCCCGTCCCCTGGCCGGTCTTACCCTTGCAGATCCCGGCCACATTCAGGGCCCCGATATCCTCGATGCACTCCAGAAATGAGGCATTCGGGTTTTCCAGAGGATTGTCGTCGAAAACCCCGTCAGCCGAGGTCAGGTTGATAAACAGATCCGCCTCGATCAGGTTGAGAACCAATGCGCCCAGGGCATCATTGTCCCCGAACTTGAGTTCCTGGACCGCCACCGTATCGTTTTCATTGATGATAGGAATGACTCGCCAGGCCAACAGTTGCGACAGGGTCTGCCTGGCATTCAGAAACCGTTCCCGGCTTTTCAGATCGTCCCGGGTTAAAAGCACCTGGGCCGTGACCTTGTCGTAGCGTTCAAAGGCCTCGTCATAGGCATGCATAAGCCGGCTCTGCCCGATGGCCGAGGTGGCCTGCTTATAGGCCAGCCCCTTACGGACCATGCAGGAATCCATGACCCGACAACCCGCAGCAACGGCACCCGAGGAAACCAGAACCACATCCAGGCCCCGGTCATGCAGCGCGGCCAACTGGTCGGCCAGCCTGTTGACCACGCGCAGGTCCAGGCCGCTTTCCCCGGCCAACACGGCGCTCCCCACCTTGACGACGACCCGTCTGGCCTCGCCAAAGACCTTCTTCCTGAACTCTTTCCACATTCCCTTTCGCCCTGTCTTTGTTGCAAATTCTCACAAGTCGCCGGCCATATCCCCGGCATCCGACGGGATGGCAACCGGTCCAGTGGCTCACTGCCCCGGCGTGTCTGCGTCCTTTTCCCCGAGTGTACCATCCCGTTCGAGCCCGGCAAGGTGGCGACTCCACATCTCCTGCACAACCCCCCCCACTCCGGTCCCGGTCAGGGCGGACATGAAGTGAACCTCAATGCCGGCATCGGCAAAAGTTCGTCGCAGGGCTTCCAGATCCTCCATGGAAACCAGATCGATCTTGTTCACCACTCGAATCTGTTCCTTGCCCGCAAGCTGAGGGTCGAACCGTGCCAGCTCCTCGTTGAGCAGCACAAAACCGGCTGCAGGATCTTCCGGTGAGACCTCTTCGACGCTCAACAGATGAACCAGAAATTTGGACCGCTCCACATGCTTGAGAAACCGATGTCCGAGTCCGTATCCGGTATGCGCTCCCTCAATCAGGCCGGGGATGTCGGCCACCACCATGCGGTGATCCAGATCATCCTGAAGCACGCCCAGATTGGGATTGATGGTCGTGAAGGGATAGGCAGCAATTCTGGGTCTGGCCGCAGAGATGGCGGAAATAAAGGTTGACTTGCCGGCATTGGGCAATCCCAAAAGGCCCACATCGGCCAGGACCTTGAGTTCAAGATGGAGGTATTTCTCCTGTCCATCTTCACCCGGCTGAGAAAACCTCGGGGCACGCATGGTTGAAGATTTGAAATGGGTATTCCCCTTGCCTCCGCGACCACCCCGGGCGATCACGACTTCGTCTCCATCATGGACCAGATCGGCAATCAGGGTCCGCCCCTCGTCCTCATCGACCCCGAACAGCAGCGTCCCCACCGGGACATCCACGACAAGATCATCACCGGCCCGGCCGTAACGCATGGCTCCTTCCCCCGGACGCCCGTTTTCAGCCTCATAGACCCGCTTGTGCCGAAAGTCGTACAGAGTCAATAATTTGCCGCAGGCTCTGAAAATCACATCGCCACCCTTGCCTCCATCCCCTCCGTCCGGGCCGCCCCTGGGGACATACTTCTCCCGTCTGAACGAGGTGCACCCATGGCCGCCGCGACCGGAACGGATCAGAATTTTGGCTTCATCAACAAAACGCATACAAATGTTTCCCATGAGACCGACAGAACGATCCCATTCTCAAAATAGTAACGAAAAAAGCCGCTCAAAAGGAGTTCCTTTCAAGCGGCTTCAAGTATCTCCCTGGCACAAAAATCATGCGGCCGGGACGATGCTCACTCTGGTTTTGACCTTCTTGTCGCGAAGATATTTTTCGAACTTCACTTCTCCGTCAACCAGAGCGAACAGGGTATAATCCCTGCCCATGCCGACATTCAGTCCGGGATGAACCTTGGTTCCAAGCTGACGAACCAGAATATTTCCGGCCAGAACCTGCTGACCTCCGAACCGTTTCACGCCCCGTCGCTGACCGGCACTATCGCGGCCGTTGCGGGAACTTCCACCTGCTTTCTTATGAGCCATTGTTCATCTCCTCCTAGGCCTGGATGGCGTTCACCTTGATCGTGGTGAAATCCTGCCGATGTCCCTGTTTTTTCCGGTAGTCCTTGCGCCGTTTCTTTTTGAACACGATGATCTTCTTATCACGCCCATGGTCAAGAACTTCGCACGCAATCGTGGCACCTTCAACATAGGGACGACCGACAGTCACTTCAGCGCCTTCGCCGACCATCAGGACTTTGTCCAAAGAAATTTCAGCGCCGGCCTCAACATCCATCTTGGCGACCTTGAGGAAGCGCCCTTCTTCAACGCGGAACTGTTTTCCGCCTGTTTCTACTATTGCAAACATAGCATTACCCTCCAAAGAATGAAACGGGGTCAATATTCTACTCTTCATGATATCGTCAAGCTATTTTTTCCATGGGCTTTCTGCGAAGCCAGGCTTGGGAAACAGCCTCTTCGAATTCAACAACTTGTCGCAAAAGGAAAAGGAGCGTAAAGCTTTTAAGGACGTTCGTCAAATCAAATTTATTTTTAGTTCTCTACTCACGCCCTGGCCAACACCAGAACCTCGACCCGCCCGGCAGCCTGCCGGCGCAGAGCGGCAGCGCAGGTCCGAAGCGTGGTCCCGGTGGTCATGACATCGTCCACGAGGACAATATTTCTCCCCCGGCACAACTCTTTGCGCACCGAGAATGCCCCCTTGAGATTGGACAATCGTTCGCCACGGGTCAGGGAACTCTGGGCAACCGTATTCCGTTGCCGGGTGAGCACTCCTGAAACGACGGACACGCCAAGAACCCGTCCCAGAAATCCGGCCAGCTCCAGGGACTGGTTGAACCCCCGGGAACGAAGCCGGGCCGAGTGCAGGGGAACCGGTACAATAATGTCGGGGAACCCCAATCCGTGATTGAAAAAGGCACGGGCCAGAAGTTCCTGCAGAACTCGAGATCGATCCAGCCGACCGGAAAACTTAAACTCGTGGATCATCTCCTTGAGCACTCCCCGGTAAGGCCCAAAAAAACCGATGCCGTCCCACGGGGGAAGACGCCGCCGACAATCCCCGCACAGATAGGCCGGAGCACTTGAATCCTCGAACAGCTCTGCGCAACGGGGACAATAGCCCCCGGTCCTGGGAGCCAGTTCCCGACGGCAGGCGGCGCACAGCAGGCAGTCCCGTACGTACCCGTCCCCCAGAAGGGCTCCGCACACGGCACAGCGAGCCCCTGCCAAGCCTGCCAGAACTTCCCGGACCCGCGTCGAGAGCACTGGCTCTTTTAATCCACGCTGGCGTGCGCGCCAAATCGGCCCACCCTGTCAACCAGCAGATTTTCGAGTTCCGGATCATTCTCCAGAGTCGGCAGCACCTTGAACCGGACCTGGGGATATTTATGCTCAAGCCTGCCCACCAGGGCCGGAATGTCTGTTTCCACATGCACTCCGTTGTAAAGAAAGTAAGGCATGATCACGACACGTTCGGCACCGCGATCAACGAGCACTCCCACCTGATCGCTCAATGTCGGGGTCCCCAGGGAAAAAAAGGCCGGGACCACTACGGCACCGTGGATCCGCTTCGCTATTCTCTCCACCAGGGCGTTGAACGCATCGCCAACCTCCCGCTTTCTGCTGCCATGTCCCAGAATAATTATTCCAGTCTCCATTTTCCCTCTTTTCCTTGCTGCAAATTGCCGGCCCTGCCCTTGAAGGACAAGGAAAGCCACCCGTTCACGAGCGGCTTTCAAAAACACCGGGATGTTGTTTGCTGCGCTCCCTCTCCAGGTCAGGAGTGGGAGTGGTCCTCATGTACATGGTCGTGATAAACAACCTCACCGGTTTCCGGGTCATGCGAGTGAGCCCGGCCGTGAGCATGGTCATGCTCGTGGTCGTGCTCATGCTGGCGCAAAGGGGCGCCCTGCGGCTTCACCAGGGTATACGAGGCTCCGTTATGGCTGGGACATCCACAATCTTTACACATGAAATCCTCCCTTTCAATTTTATACATTTTATATACATTCATAACCTCGAAATCGACCAACCGACTGAATAACGCCTTACCATCTTTACCCGGACCGGGCCACCCCCAAAAAGCGTTTTGTGCATTTTTTCAACAGCACAAAGAGAAAGATTCTGCACAAGGGCAAACGCAGTCCCAACCCAGACATGACAGCCCTGCGGCCCAACGGCCACATTTCCTCCCGTCAGACCGGAAAAAAAACAACTGGCTGTCACCAGGCATGTCCCTTGCATAATCTCACTTCAGTCGGAATACCGGCTGGACACTCTACTCTTCCTGTCGTATTTTTCATTTTTTACCGACCCGGACTCTCCAAGCCCCCTCTGCATGGATATCACACTCCCTTCGCCCCAAAAAAGCCCGCTGGTGATCACGACTCTGGCCGTGGTCCTGCTCAGCCTGGGACTCAGCCTGCTGACGTGGCAGAACCTGCGACAGCACAAAAGCGCCATACAGGACCACATTCTACTGGCAGCCAGGGCCATCTCCCGCGGCGTGGAAAACAGTCTGACCAACGGTCTGGACAATATGGGATTGCCGACCGGAGAACTGCGCGCCCTGTTTCGTCCACTGGCCGGCAAACTTCTCCAGGAGTTGATTCGGGATGGAGATGTCCGATTCATTGAGATCTACAGTTCCAGGGGCACAACCCTGATCTCCACCCGGGGGGAAGGTGCGGGTTCCAGATACCGACTTCCCAAGCATGCCTTTACGGCCCTGGGTAGCAAGGGAGAGTGGTACGAACAAACCACCCTCGGCGGCAGGCCGACCTTCGTCTTCGGCAGAATCAGCACGCCGAGCCTGAACAAATTCTGCCCTGACGACTCCTGCCTTTCCCCCATGCCTCCGCTGCTGGTCATAGGTCTGGATATGGACAACCACATCGCCTTTTTCAATAAATTCAAAAAGACGGCTATCCTGCAGACCGCATACGCCCTGCTCGTCATCCTCGTGGTCTGGGGGCTGGCTGCGGCACTCCTGAGACGCAAGGATCAATCCGGCAAACTGCTCCAACTGGAGTCCTTTCAGTCCAGCCTGCTCGACCACATGCCCGACGGACTGTTGACTATTGATGCCGAGGGGAGCATCCGTTCGGCAAACCCGGCTGCCGGTTCCCTGCTCGCTCCGAACGGATCCGGTCTGTTGGACTGCGCGCTCCGGGACGTTCTCCCCGAAGCGGACCGGTCCAGAAGACAACAGGGAAGAGCGACCATGGAATGGGCCCAGATCGACCGTCCCCGCCAAAGCCTGGAGGTTCTTTTCCTCCCCCTGGGGGATGACTCGTCCCAGACCCTGGTCCTGCTTCGGGACAGAACGGAAATACGAGGCCTGGAGTCCGAGCTGAACCGGGCCGAAAAACTGGCAGCTGTCGGACGTCTGGCAGCGGGTATGGCTCATGAAATCCGCAACCCCTTGAGCGCCCTGCGCGGATTTGCCCAGTACTTCACCACCAAACTCGCCGGACAGGACCCGGCCGAGACCTACGCCAGGACCATGGTTCAGGAAGCGGACCGCCTGAACAAGGTCATCACCGACCTCCTGTTTCTGGCCAAGCCCAAAAAAATAGCCCCCGAAACCTTTCCCCTAAATGAAATCACCAAGGAACTGCACAGTCTGCTGTCCATGGATATATGCGCTCATCAGGCACAGTGGCAGGAAGCAGGGACGCAACTTTTGATTCGTGCAGACCGTGACTCTCTCAAGCAGGCCCTGCTGAACCTGCTGGTAAACGGCCTGGCCGCCCTTCCAAAACAAGGGGGCCGACTCTCCATCACGGCCCGATCCTCTGCTGAAGCTGTCGAAATCACGGTCGCAGACAACGGCAGCGGCATGTCAGGAAAGGCCATTGAACACGCCCTCGAACCATTCTTCACCACTCGGGCCAAAGGGACCGGTCTGGGACTGGCTATCGTGCATACCATTATCCAGGAGCATGGAGGCACGATCTCCGTCAACTCCCGGGAGGGACACGGTACTGAGGTCACGCTGCTTTTTCCAGGCCCCGAGAAACCCCAACCACCGGAACCAACATGTCCAGACCAACCACCATCTTGATAATCGATGATGAACCAGCTCACAGACTCATGGTCCGGGCAGTGCTCGAGGATGCCGGATTCTCGCTTCTCGAAGCGGACAACGGACAGGACGGGCTGAGTGTCCTTCAAAACCGGACTGTGGATGCCGTTCTTCTGGACATGCGAATGCCGGGTATGGACGGATTGGAGACCCTGCAGCACATTCAGGGGCTTTCCATACCACCGCCGGTGATCATGCTCACAGCCTATGGCAGCGTCGGCTCAGCCGTGGAAGCCATGAAAGTCGGAGCGTTCGACTACCTGGGAAAACCCACGGACAATGAGGAACTCGTGGCCGTGGTCGCCAGGGCCGCAGAATACGCCAGGCTTCTCCATGAAAACCAGTCCCTGAAGCAGCAGTTGCGCCAGGAGAAAAAAACCGAGATCATCGGACGCGGTGAGCGCATGAATCGCATCCTGGAACTCATCGACCAGGTCGGCCCCACTGAGGCCAACGTGCTCATCCTGGGCGAATCCGGAACCGGCAAGGAGCTCGTCGCCCAGGCCGTTCACGAAGCCAGCCAACGCAAACAGGGACCGCTCATCAAGGTCAACTGCGCCGCACTTCCAGAAAATCTTCTGGAAAGCGAACTGTTCGGCTACGTCAAAGGGGCGTTCACCGGGGCGGTCAAGGACAAACCGGGCCGGTTCCAGCTGGCCGACGGAGGCACCCTGTTTCTTGACGAAATAGGAGAACTGCCCATGAACCTGCAGGCCAAACTGCTGCGGGCCCTGCAGGAACGGCTGGTGGAGCCGCTCGGCAGCGTCAAACCGGTATCCGTGGATGTCCGTTTCCTGGCGGCAACCAACCGTGATCTGCAGGCTGATGTCCATGAAGGCAATTTCCGTGAAGACCTCTACTACCGGCTCAATGTTCTCGAAATCGCCATTCCCCCGCTCCGGGACAGGGTTGAGGACATCCCCCCGCTGACCGACTTCCTGCTCCGCAAGCTCAGTAAGCGGAACAACAGGGTCGTTCGCTCCGTCAGCCCGGAATTCATGCATGCCTTGAGCCATTATCCCTGGCCTGGCAATGTGCGCGAACTTGAAAACGTTCTGGAACGGGCTCTGATCCTGTGTCGTTCCGATGTGCTCGGACTACAGGATCTTCCGGAAAAGTTTTTTGCCGAGGGAACGGCCGGGCCCGCAGCCGGTGACTTCCAGGCAGGTACCCCCCTGGAAGAGGCCGAAAAACGAACCCTGATCCAGACATTGCAGGACCACGGAGGACACCGCGAAAAAACCGCCGGAGCCCTTGGCATGAGCCGCAGGACTCTGCAGTACAAACTTAAAAAATACGGGCTGACCTCGAGAAAATAGGGTCCCGCCGTCAGCCCGGTTGGTTGTCCGAAACAGCTTCGAAGCTCGTATAGGCCTTTAACAAGCCGGCCGGTTTCACTTTCACGCGGCCCGGCTCAGACGACTTCGTTCTCTTCCTTTTCTTTCGTCATTTGAAACTCCTTGAGCCCCTGGGCCAGTTCCCGCAGTCGGGCATTCGCTTTGCCGTACACCGAATCCTCCGGATAGGCCCCGCCGTCGCCCCGCTTTCCCGCGGGCATGCCGGTCAGCAACTCGATGCCCTGTTCGATGTTTTGTACGGCCCAGACATGAAAAACCCCCTGACGCACGGCGTCGACCACCTCATGGTCCAGCATGAGATCCCCGACATTGGCTTCAGGAATGAGCACTCCCTGCTGTCCGGTGAGCCCGCTGCTCTTGCAGCAGGCATAGAACCCTTCAATTTTCTGATTCACGCCGCCGATGGCCTGAACCTGGCCGCGCTGATTCACGGATCCGGTCACGGCCAGATCCTGTCTGATGGGCACGCCGGCCAGACTGGAGAGCAAGGCGTACATCTCCGTTGATGAGGCGCTGTCCCCATCCACGCCGCCGTAGGACTGTTCAAAGGCGATGGAGGCGCTCATGGACAGCGGTTTGTCCTGGGCAAACCTGGAACGCAGATATCCGCTCAGAATGAGCATGCCCTTGTTATGGGTCTTGCCGGACAGATCCGCTTCCCGCTCGATATTGATGATCCCGCCCTTGCCCATGGAAGTGGTGGCGGTTATCCGACTCGGCTTGCCGAACATGTATTCCCCCAGGCTGTACACGGCCAAACCGTTGACCTGCCCGACCACGCCCCCCTCCACATCAATCAGAACACTGCCCCGATCGATCATTTCCTGGATCTTTTCCTCAAGCAGATTGGACCGGTACTTGCGAGCCTTGAACACCTGCTCCACATGCTCGGCCTCCACCAGGCTTGATCCTGCCTGACGGGCAAAATAATCCGCCTCCTGCAGCAGATCGGACACCTTGGGAAATGCCGTGGAGAGTTTTTCCTGACGGCCGGCCATGCGTACCGCCTCCTCAAGTACCGCCCCGACTCCGCCTGCTCCGAAGGGAAGCAGTTCCTCCTTGTCCACCTCGGTTTTGATAAACGAGGCGAAACGGGCCATGGACTCTTCGTCACGAGTCATGGATTGATCAAAGTCCGACCTGACCTTGAAGATCTTGGGGACATCCTCGTCGTAGGCGTGCAACAGGGCATAGATATAAGGATCGACCAGAATGATGACCTTGAGATCCATGTCTATGGGCTCCGGCTTGAGTCCGGTGGTGGTGAACAGGTAGAAGGGATCATAGGTCTGAATCTCCATTTTGCGACTTTTCAGGGCCCGCTTCAGCGCCGGCCAGACGCCGGGCTCCATGACCGCATCCAGGAAGTTCAGCACCAGATATCCGCCATTGGCCTTGATAAAGGAGCCGGCCTTGATCCGGGAAAAATCCGTACGCCACACCCCGCTGCGATCCACGATTCGCTCGATGGATCCGAACAGGTTTCTATATGTAGGGTATGACTCGATGATGACCGGAACCCCTTTCTGCTCCGAGTTGTCCACCAGCACATTGACCTCGTAGCCGGCAAAGGGATCCCCCATGACCATCATGGGCATCCCCGGTATCCCCTGTTGCTGCTGGGGAAGAAAACTCTTCAGGTTTTCGGCCATGTCGTCGACCATGGCCTGCAGATACTGGTCAAGTTTTTCGCTTTTATACGTGTCATGAAACACGGGGAGTTGTTCCTGCACCAGACTCATAAACATGAACTTGTCCGTCTCCTGATCCTTACGCTGGACCTCCTTCTGCAACTCCCTTATCTCCATAAAAATCTCATCGATTTCCACCTTCAGCCGCTCATATTCCCGACGCAGGGATTCAAACTCTTCCTTGGGAAATCGTCCCTTGTCCACCAGCTCCTCAAGCTTGACCATCGGCGTGGGCTCGTTATCCACCAGTGGCATGACTTCGGGGCGCTGAATCTGCCCCCGCTGGACATTCACCAGCACAAATCCGGTCTCTTTGACCTTGGATTCCAGAGTTCGAAAAAAATCCCGACTCTTCTTCTCGTATGTATCCAGAATCTCCTGCTTTCTCTTGATATAGTCCTGGCTTTCGAACAGTTGCGGGACATCCTTCTTAAGTCCCTCCACCAGCTCGTGCACTTCCTTGCGGAGTCGTGCCCCCTGACCGGCGGGAAGGGATATCAGAACAGGAGCCTCACTGTTTTTGAAATTATTCACGTAGCAGAGATCGTCAGGAACCCTGTCCCTGGCCGCGATCTGATGCAGAAGCTCCTTGACCGCGTTCATGCGCCCCGACCCGGGACGGCCGGTCACAAAAACATTGTACCCGGGCTTGAGCATGCCCAGACCGAAGCGAAGGGCTTCAACCCCACGGTCCTGCCCGATGATCGCGCTGCCGCTTGAGACTTCGTCCGTGGAAGAAAACGGCAGAGTGGCCGGATCCATTTTCCACCTGAGTTGTTCGACGCCGAGTTCCGGATGCTTTTGTTGTTCTGTCATGAAGTAACTCCTTGTTGCACAACGAATGATCGATTTCCCGGCTCGAAATGAGCTCTAGGAGTCGGACGATTCCACGCTGACCGGGATTCTCCTGGGCGACTCGACGTTCCTTTTGGGCAGCCGAATCGTCAGCCGTTCCTCCTGAAACGTGGCCCTGATCTGATCGGCATGAACAGGGAACGGGAGCGGGACACGCTGCGTAAAGGAAGCGGACTGAAACAGCTCGCCCCCTTCATGGGACATCCGCTGCTCCCGCGTTCCCTGAATCACCAGAACATCATCTTCAATGGACAGATGCAGGCCCTCCACATCCAGACCGGGAATGTCGGCCTGCAGGAGGAGTTCATCCTCGGTTTCCGAGAGATCCACACGCGGCGGCCCCATGAACTGCTCCATGGCACACGACATCTTGAAATCCCGGCAAAAAGTCTCGTACAGACTGTCCATGTCCCGTCGCAGCCGGGAAAGTTCCTGATCCTTCCACAGAGTCAATGACATACAAACCTCCTTGTTCCCTAGGCGCAGAAAGACGAAAACGTTTCCTACTCCATACACGACTTCCGCTCTCCGGCCAAGGCCTGCCCCAAAATTTCCGGGATGTCCGCCCCGCGCGGATTGCACTTCCCGCAGCCATGACGTACAGGCACGATTCCCTGGTTCCGCAGGGCCAACAGGCTCTCCCGGAACCATTTCCTTCCACCAAACCATCTACCACAAACATGAACGCAGAACAGATACGTACCGCCCCTTCCCTGCCCGTCGAGTTCGACCTTGACGGATACGATTTCGAGCTTCCCGAGAAGCTCATCGCCCAGACTCCGGCCACGACCCGCCAGGAGTCCCGACTGCTCATCCTGGACCGGAGCTGCTCACAACTGCAAGAATCCGGTTTCTCGAATCTTGCCGAGCATCTCCCTGACGGGGCTCTGCTGGTGGCCAACAACACCAGAGTGCTTCCGGCCCGCCTCATCGGCCGCAAATCCACCGGAGGCAGGGTGGAGTTCCTCATGCTCACCCCGGTGGCCCTGGTGCAGGGGGAAGATGCGGGCCACGGCTGGCACCGGGCCCGGGTGGACGGGCTTCTCAAGGCGTCCAGGGGGCCAGGGGTCAACGACACTGTGGACTTCGGTCCCGGCCTGCGACTCACCGTCCTTGAAAAGCGGGAGTTCGGACAGGCCTCGGTAACCCTGTTCTGGCAGGGGGACCTGGTGACCCATTTCATGAACCTGGGACACATTCCCCTGCCTCCGTACATCAGACGGGAGGACCGGGCCGAAGACCGGGAACGATACCAGACCGTGTATGCCCGGGAAGACAAGCTCGGTTCCGTGGCCGCTCCCACTGCCGGACTGCATTTCACCCCCGAGGTCCTGGCATCCCTGGAGAAAAAAAACATCACCCGGGCCGAGGTAACCCTGTACGTGGGATACGGTACCTTCAGCCCCATCCGGTGCAAGGATATCCGAGAGCATACCATGCACTCGGAATATATCGAAATCCCACCGGCAACGGCCGAGGCGGTGTCCCGGGCAAAGGCGGAAGGAAGACCGGTGGTTGCCGTGGGAACCACTTCCTCCCGAGCCCTGGAGAGCATGGTCCGAGCCACCGGGGGCATCCATCCCTATGCGGGCTGGACCGATATATTCATCTCGCCGGGCTACACATTCCAGGTGGTTGATCATCTGATCACAAACTTCCATCTTCCCAAGTCCTCTCTTATCATCATGATCTCGGCCCTGGCCGGACGGGACCGGGTTCTTGATGCCTACCGGTATGCCGTGCAGCAGAATTTTCGATTCTTCTCCTACGGGGACGCCATGCTCATCCTGTGACCATGCAAGGGCCGGACGCCCTCCCGGTAATGCTTGCAAAAACAGATCGAGTTCGACTATATCCGTCATTCGGCGTGCTGCACGCGATACCAGGCCGACACCAGTGACACGAATTTCAAACGCGAGCTCCGACAGTTCACGTCTCACCGCTAACCGCAGCTTCCAAGCGGAGGTTCTTATGTCCAGAATCGTCATTCGCGAAGACCGGTGCAAAGGATGTCTCCTGTGCACTCAGGTCTGTCCGACGGGCATAATCGTGCAATCCGAGCGCTTCAACCAGAAGGGATACAAGGTGGCCGAAGTGCCGGCCGACCAGATGGAGAAGTGCAAAGGATGCGCGTTCTGTGCCGAGATCTGCCCGGATTACGCCATCACCGTATTTCGGACAAAAGCCAAAAAATCAGGAGACTCGTAATATGAGCACCGCACCTGAAAAGCGAATCTTCATCAAAGGCAACGAAGCCATCTCCAGGGGAGCCCTGGCAGCCGGATGCAGATGCTACTTCGGCTATCCCATCACCCCCCAGAACGATATCCCGGAATTCATGTCCAAGGCCATTGTCGAAGCGGGCGGGGAGTTCGTCCAGGCCGAAAGCGAAGTGGCCGCGGCCAACATGCTTCTCGGTGCCACTGCAGCCGGCATCCGGGCCATGACCTCCTCCTCGAGCCCGGGCGTATCCCTGAAGCAGGAGGCCATCTCCTACATGGCTGGCAGCGACCTGCCCGGCGTAATCGTGAACATCTCCCGCGGCGGCCCCGGTCTCGGAGACATCGGCCCGTCCCAGGGCGATTACTATCAATCCACCCGCGGAGGGGGACACGGCGACTACCGCCTTCTGGTCCTGGCTCCGGCCTCGGGACAGGAGGCCTACGACCTGACCATCAAAGGGTTCGATCTGGCCTTTAAGTACCGCAACCCGGTCATGATCCTCGGTGACGCCATCGTCGGACAGATGAAAGAACCGGTCACCCCGTGGGTGCCGGAATCCATCGACACAGACGCCTCCTCCTGGTGTCTGGAGGGAGCCGGAAGCAAGGGACGGGAGCCGCGCATCATCAAGTCCCTGTTCCTGGAAGACGGCGCCCTGGCCGAGCAGAATTTGCGGTTGCAGGCCAAATACGAGGCCATGAAAAGTGAAATCATGGCCGAGCAGTTCCTGGTGGAGGATGCCGACCTGATCGTGGTCGCATTCGGGTCCATCGGCCGCATCGCCAAAAGCACCATCCGCAACCTGCGGGCCGCAGGACTCAAGGTCGGCCTGGTCCGGCCCATCACCCTGTAC
Source organism: Desulfomicrobiaceae bacterium (assembly GCA_041685265.1). Classification (GTDB taxonomy): domain Bacteria; phylum Desulfobacterota; class Desulfovibrionia; order Desulfovibrionales; family Desulfomicrobiaceae; genus JAWLGC01. The sequence continues at coordinate 15,890 of JAWLGC010000007.1, forward strand.
CCCTTTCCGGAACAGGTGCTTCGCGACCTGGCCGAACAAGGCAAGCGATTCCTGACCATCGAACACAACCTGGGACAGATGGTCGACGATGTCCGCCTGGCCATCCGCGGCCTGGCCGACTCGGCCTTTCACAGCCAGCTGCCCGGCAACCTGCCCACCCCTGACGATTTTGAAGAGCCCATTCGCAGGGCTCTGGAGGACTAGCATGCAGGATCAGGAAACCAAAGTATTCGACACTCCCGCAGTACTCACCGATCGCGGGTCCCATTACTGCCCCGGCTGCCACCACGGTATCGCCCATCGCCTGGTGGCCCAGGAACTGACCGACCTCGGCCTGGTGGACAACACTATCTGCGTCAGTTCCATCGGCTGTTCCGTGTTCATCTACAACTACCTCAGCCTGGACAGCGTGGAGGCGCCCCACGGCCGGGCCCCTGCCGTGGCCACCGGCGTAAAACGGGCCCGCAAGGACAAGTTCGTTTTCGCCTACCAGGGGGACGGCGACCTGGCCTCCATCGGTATGGCCGAGATCATGCACTGCGCCAACCGGGGCGAACGGGTCTCAGTGGTCTTTGTAAACAATACCGTATACGGCATGACCGGCGGGCAGATGGCCCCGACCACCATGATCGGCCAAAAAACCACCACCTGCCCCGGAGGACGATGTCTGGAAAGGGAAGGGGCCCCCATCAGAATGACCGAAATCATCGCCTCCCTGGGTGGTACGGCCTACGCGGCCCGAGTGGCCGTGGACTCCGTAAAGCACATCAAGGGTGCCCAGAAGGCGATCCGTAAGGCCTTCGAAACTCAGATCTCCGGGACCGGATTCGGGTTCGTTGAAATTCTGGCCGCCTGCCCCACCAACTGGCATATGGATGTCATCGCCGCCAATAAACGGATCTCCGAAGAAATGATCCCCTACTTTCCCCTCGGAACCTACAAAGACGTGCTTGCGGAGGAAAAATGAGCCTGTACCAAGACGCAATCATAGCCGGATTCGGGGGACAGGGCGTCATGCTCATCGGAAATCTCCTGGCCTATGCCGGCATGGAAGCCGGGCTGAACGTGACCTACATTCCGGTCTACGGACCTGAGATGCGCGGCGGCACCGCCAACTGTACCGTGGTGGTCTCCGAGGAGGAAATCGGCTCCCCCATCATCAAGTCTCCGATCAGCCTGATCGTCATGAACGGACCGTCCCTGGACAAGTTTCAGCCCAGCCTGCAGGACAACGGCATCCTGGTCCTGAACAGCTCCCTTGTAGATCCCGGCCTGGCTCACAAGGACCGGGTCCGAACGTACGCGGTTCCGGCCAATGAACTCGCCGACAGCATCGGAAACACCAAAATGGCCAACATGGTCGCCCTGGGTGCCTATATCCAGGCCTCAGGGGTCATGCCCCTTTCCCGGGTTCAGGACAGCCTCAAGTCGGTCATCTCGGCCCACTACTCGCACCTGATCCCCAAAAACGCCGAGGCCCTCCAGGCCGGCGCGGACCACGTTCTCGCCCAGGGAACCCTGGCCTGAACCCAACACGGGCCGGGCGAAGTTTTTTCGTCCGGCCCGTTTCGTATCCATACCCATGACATCATCACGACACATTTTCGGTATCATCGGATTCCCTCTCGGACATTCTCTAAGTCCGGCCATGCACAACTGGGGGTTTGAGCGGACCGGCTTCCCGGGTACCTACTGCCGGTGGCCCATCTCCCGCAAACAACTCCCCGCCTTCATGCTCGCTGTGCGCACCCTGAATATCCGGGGTGCCAGCGTGACGATCCCGCACAAGGAGGCAATCATCCCCTACCTGGACGGGCTCACCCCCCGAGCTCTGGCCGTGGGAGCCGTGAACACCCTGTACAGAGAGGGCGATCTGATCCTCGGGGACAATACCGACGTAACCGGATTCCTGGCCCCGCTTCTGCATCGGAACATGATCCCGGCTTCGGCCCTGGTCCTCGGAGCGGGAGGTGCAGCCCGGGCCGTTCTGGCCGGGCTGCGGGAGATGGGATGCGCCAGAATCGTTCTAAGCAACCGGTCGCTGAAAGCGGCCCGGAAAATGGCTGCTGCATTCAACACTGAGACGTGCCTCTGGGAAGACCGGGAAAAAGTTCAGGCCGACCTTCTGGTCAACACCACGCCGCTCGGAATGCAGGGAGACCATGTTCTCCATTCCCCTTTGAACCTTGTAAAGGACGGAGCAGGACGATTTTCCCATGTCTACGACCTAATCTACAATCCGCTCCGGACCAGGCTGCTCAAAGAAGCAGAGCAAGCCGGATACGAAACAATCTCCGGCCTGGACATGTTCCTGCATCAAGGGTTGGCCCAGTTTCGACGCTGGACCGAACAAGAGTTCCCCTCTGATGAGGCCGAACAACTGCTTCTGACCCTGCTCAAATAGCTCTCCATAAAAGAGCCCCCGGGGAAACCAGATATGCCATCTGTTTCCCCCGGGGGCTTTTTTGTGTACCGAACGGCTGCCACGTCAAGGCACAAGGACCCTGAGCTCATCTCCCGGCCTGATCATCGAGGATGCCCCCAGCTTGTTCCAGGACTGAAGTTCGCGGGTGGAAACCCCGAACCGTGAAGCAATGGACCACAGATTGTCCCCGGAGCGGACCCGATATCGGACCACACGGGAAACTTCCGCCTTAGCCGTCAATCCGCTCCCTCCACCAGAGGGAATGAACAGCCTTTCCCCGATCTGAAGATGCTTTCCAGACCCCAGCCCGTTGGCCTTGAGTACTTCCTTGGCAGAAACTCCGAATCTTCGGGCGATATCCCAGACAGTGTCCCCGGAACGGACCTTGTACGGAACCAGTCCGGCATGAGCCGAATCTGCCTCGGCCCGGGCCACGACAGTGCGTCGCCCTCCCTTGTCCGGGATATACAGCTTCTGTCCCACTTGCAGATATTTTCCGGAACGGAATCCATTGGCTTGAAGCAAGGTTTTCTGGCTTACACCGAACCGTTTGGCAATGGCCCATATTGAATCGCCCCTGGCGACCCTGTAGTTGGAGCGACTCTGAGCAATGGCCCGCGTTTTGCTTCGACTCCCTTCGCCAATGGGCTGGTTGCCGCTCCCGGGAATAAGCACATACTGCCCGATCTTGAGCAGATCGCCTCGGGCCGTATTCATTTTTTTAAGCGCCGCCAGGGGGACTCCGTTTTGCCGCGCGATCTTCCACCAGGAATCTCCACGCCGAATCTTGTACCGTTTCACGCCCTGTGCAACGACAACGCCGGGACGCTCCTGGTATGATCTGGCCCGAGCAATGCTCTCCCGGGGCAGCACCACCTCCACAACGTGGCCCGGGGGACTGACCTGCCTTCTGAAGGCCGGGTTCCAGCGCCGGAAATCTTTCCAGGACAACCCACCGGCCTTGGCAAGACCGACCAGATCCGTCCCTCCTTTGACCGACAACGTGGCCACATCCACCCCGGCATTCCAGTCGATGGGATCAAACCCGAGTTTCTCAAGATTTCGGACAATCTTCAGGATAGCAAGAAATTTGGGCACATAGTGTTTGGTTTCCTTGGGCAGAAAACTTTTTTTTCCGGCAAGTTCAAAAAACGTGGTGCACCCGCTTTTTTTGAGCCCCCTGGACACCGTGCCCTCGCCGGCATTATAAGCAGCCAGAGCCAGGTACCAGTCATCGAAGTCCGAATGGAGCTTGCTCAGATAACGGATAGCTCCCTCGGTGGCCAGGTATGGATTGCGCCGTTCATCAATCCACCAATCGACATTCATCCCGTAGGCCCGTGCAGTGGCAGGCATGAACTGCCATAACCCGGCAGCACCCGCATGAGAATAGGCCCACGGGTTGAAGCCGCTTTCCGCAAAAGGGAGAAAAATAAGATCCTGGGGAAGTCCGGCCCGGGTGAACTGGTCCCTGATATAGGGAAGAAACGGCTCAGCCCGCTTCAGCCACCTGGCAAAGGTCTTGTGATGCTTTTTTGCATAATATTGAAAATAGAGCTGAACCTCTTTCGTTTCGCATACATCCAGATTGAACTCGATGGAGGATTCACTGCTCAGAGCCTGCTTTTCCGCCGGAGAGAGTGGTTCCAGGACCTGGTCTGCAACGTCATCCGGTATGTCCTCGACAACCTCCTCAAGCTCCTGGTCCCGGATATCCGAAACATACTCGGACGGTTTTTCCGTATCCGGAGACTGTATTGAAACTCCCGCTTGACCGGAAGGGACCGGTTTATCTACAGCCCCGTGGTGTGCAGGAAATGAAGCACACCCTCCCAGCAAAACGACAAAGACAAAACTCAAAACAACACGCATGGATACCTCGTATTCCAGATTCAGCAGACTTTCAGCCCGGCACAGGCCGCGGGCGATCATGAACACGTTCTCGCCCCTGTATCAGGCCGAGTATCAACCTTAATCGGCTAGCTGAAAGCACATTGAAAAGCAACAACCAATACATGATGACAACCAGGGAGAGACCTTCATGCCCCAGTCCCGAACACTACCAGAGAACTCTTTGGTCATTGGCCGAAAACCGGTCCGCGATCTGCTTCAGACCGCCCCGGAACAGATCGAACGAGTTCTGATCCAGGACCGGGGAGGTCCCGAACTCGGGCGGGTCATGGAGCTCTGCCGGCAGACCAAAATTCGGTTCAGCCGGGTACCCAGAGCCGACCTGGACGCCCTTTTTTCCGGCAATCACCAGGGAGTCATCGCCCGCTCCTTTCGCCAGGGGTTCAAGGACCTGGACGAGGTTCTGGAACAGACTCTGGCCTCTCCCTTCCCTGTCGCCCTGGCCCTGGACCAGCTCCAGGACCCGGGCAACGTCGGCACCCTGGCCCGAACCCTGTACGCTGTCGGCGGCAGCGGCCTGATCCTGCCCAAAAACCGCTCCGCAGCCCTGGGAGAGGCTGCCGGCAAGGCCTCGGCCGGAGCCCTGTCCCGTTGTGCCGTGGCCCAGGTGACCAATCTCTCCAGGGCCCTTGAGACCTGCCGGGATGCGGGATTTTGGATCTACGGAGCCAGCCTCGATCCCGAGGCGGACAGCCTCTTTTCCATCCCCATGCACACCCCGGCTATTCTGGTCCTGGGGAACGAGGACAAGGGGATCCGGCCCGGAGTTCTGAAACGGTGTCATCAGAAGATCTTCATCCCCATGCACCGGGGATTTGACTCCATGAACGTGGCCCAGGCAGGGGCCATGATCCTGGGGCAGTTCCTGGCCCGGCAGTAACTCCAACGCAAAACGGGCACTTTCCGCTTCCGGAAAAGTGCCCGCTCCAGCAATCCGAGATTCTAAGGGTTACGGCCTCGGTCCAAAGATTCTGGTCCCGATCCGAAGCATGGTCGCCCCCTCTTCAATGGCCTGAACAAAATCACCGGTCATGCCCATAGACAGGTGGGGCAGGGGCAGGCCGGACTCTTCACGATTCTTCTCGAGCAATCTCCAGGCACCGGCAAAAAAGGGTCGGGCCCCTTCAGGGTCGTCAAAAAAAGGAGGCATGACCATCACCCCCTGCCACCGGAGTCCGGGCAGGTCCTGCACGGTCCGGGCCAGGGCTGCGAAGTCTTCCTCCAGCACCCCGCTTTTCTGTGCTTCACGGGCCAGATTGACCTGAATCAGAACATCCTGAACAGCGGCACATTCCTGCGCCTTGCGACTCAGGGTGCGGGCCAGTTTTTCCGATGCCAGGGTGTGGATCAGGTGAACCTTTCCGGCCAGAAAACGGGCCTTGTTGGACTGCAGGTGGCCGATGAAATGCCACCGGATCTCCTGCTCGTCCAGAAGGTCCATCTTGTCCACACATTCCTGAACATAGTTCTCGCCGAAATCGATCTGGCCGAGGGCTCGCAAACGGGAAACGGCCGCGGCCCCGTGTCGCTTGGACACGGCCACCAGGGACACCTCCCCCCTGTCGCGCCCGGCCCTGCGGACGGCATCGTCGATATCCCCCAGCACTTTCTGCCAACGTTCCTCAAGACCCGGATATACATCTTCAGCCACCGCCTGCCTCCTTACAGCTACTGTCCCAGACCGAGAGAGGTCATGAAAAAACCGTCCTCGGTCCAACGCTGTTTAACCTTGACCCACAGTTCGAGGTGCACCTTGGTTCCCAGCAGCTCCTTAAGTTCCTTGCGCGACTCCTGTCCGACCTTTTTCAGGGTCCTGCCCTGTTTACCGATGATGATTCCCTTGTGGCTGTCCCGGGAGGTATAAATGGTCGCTCCGACACAGGTAAGGTTGTCCTCTTTGCGCTCTTCCCAGAGGTCGATTTCCACGGCCAGATTGTACGGCAGCTCCTGACTCAGGTTGAGAAACAATTTTTCCCGGACAATCTCCGAGGCCATGAAGCGCAGCGGCAGGGTCGAAAGCTGGTCGTCAGGATACATGGGCATCCCTGCGGGCAGCATTTCCCTGACCCGCGCCAGCAGGGCATCCACTCCATCCCCGGTCCGGGCCGAAACCGGCAGGATCTCGGCCCCGGGACAAAGCTCACTGCACCGGGCCAGAAAGGGCAGCAGGTCTCCCTTGGCCCGGACCCGGTCCACCTTGTTGGCCACGATAAGCAGGGGCAGACCGGTTTGGGTCAACCTCTTGACAAGCGGAGTAAACTCCTTTTCCAATGCGTACGGCTTGGTCGTGTACAACTGGGCATCAAGCATAACCAGCACCGCATCCGCCCCGTTCAGGGCATCCCAGGCCGCATCGAGCATGAATTTATTCAGCTTTCCTCTGGTGCGATGGATACCCGGAGTGTCCAGAAATACGATCTGAGACTGTTCATCGGACAGGATTCCCGTGATGCGGTTCCTGGTAGTCTGGGGCTTGGGGCTGACAATGGCCACCTTTTCCCCGAGCACATTGTTAAGCAACGTGGATTTTCCGGCATTGGGCGGGCCGATAAGGGCCACTACCCCGGAACGAAACGTTTCCATGATTCTCCCTGGTGCCTCTGCACCTGTATTATGATCGCCGCTCTTGTGACGCCGCGGCAAGGCGGAGGCGGTTGGAGCACAACGGCGTGCTTCCGTCAATTATCACGTCCGGCATTTGAAAATTTCTTCTTGCTCTCACTTCATCCTTCTGACTATAGGGCCCAACCATTATGGGAAAAAATTTAATCATCGTCGAATCACCGGCCAAGATCAAGACCATCAAGAAATTTCTTGGGGACGGGTATCTGGTCGAGGCCTCGGTCGGACATGTCCGAGATCTTCCCAAAAGCACGCTCGGTGTGGATGAGGAACAGGACTTTGCCCCTGACTACGAAATCATTCCGGGCAAAAACAAGGTCGTGGGAAAATTACGATCCGCAGCCAAACAGGCCGAAACCGTCTTTCTCGCCCCGGACCCGGACCGGGAAGGAGAGGCCATTGCCTGGCATGTGGCCGAATTGATCAAAAAAAGCAACACCAACCTGAAACGGATTCAATTCAACGAAATCACGGCCAAAGCGGTCCGGGACGCTCTGGAGCATCCCAGCGAGCTTCGGGAGGATCTGTTTCACTCCCAGCAGGCCCGCCGCATTCTGGACCGTCTGGTCGGATACAAGATCTCCCCCCTGTTGTGGAAAAAGGTCAAGCGGGGCCTCTCTGCCGGGCGGGTGCAATCCGTGGCCCTGCGCCTGATCGCGGACCGGGAAAAAGAACGATACGCCTTCACTTCGGAGGAGTACTGGGTCTTCAAGATCACCCTGGCCGGGGCATCACCGCCCCCTTTTCCGGCCGAACTCTGGAAAGTGGACGGCAAAAAGCCGGCCATCGGTTCCAAAGCCGAGGCAGAGGCCCTGGAAAAGGCGGTCCGGCCCGGACCGTTCACGGTTTCCGAAGTTACGGAAAAGGAACGGAAGCGCAACCCCAAGCCGCCCTACATCACCTCCACCATGCAGCAGGAGGCCAGCACCCGCCTCGGATTCACGGCCAAACGAACCATGTCGGTGGCCCAGCGACTGTACGAGGGGATCGAGCTGGGCAGCCAGGGCACCACTGCGCTGATCACCTACATGCGTACAGATTCCGTGCGGGTTTCCAACGAAGCCCGTGATACGGCCCGGACATGGATCATCGAAACTCTGGGCAAAGACTACTACCCGGATAAGGAGCGCTACTTCAAGACCAAGGGAGGAGCTCAGGACGCCCATGAAGCCATCCGCCCCGTTGACCCGACCCTTACCCCGGAACAGGTCCAAAAATATCTGCCCAACGAGCAATACCGGCTGTACAGGCTGATCTGGGAACGGTTCATGTCCTCCCTCATGGCCCCGGCCAGGTTCTGGGACACGGTGGTTACAGTGGAGTCGGGACCGGCCTTATGGCGGGCCAAAGGAGAACGCCTGATCTTTCCCGGGTTTCTCAAAGTCAAAGGTGTAGGCACCTCGCCAGAACGTACTGCTGACAATCCCGGTTCCGGAGCGGTTATTCTGCCTGTCCTGGCCAAAGGTGATCTCCTCGAACTCCAGGACCTTGCCAAGGAGCAGAAATTCACCCAGCCTCCGGCCCGATACTCCGAAGCCTCCCTGGTGCGCAAACTTGAAGAGCTCGGCATCGGCCGCCCTTCGACCTACGCGACCATCATCTCCACCCTGGTGGACCGGGAGTACGTACGCATCGAGGAGAAGCAGTTCATCCCCACGGACCTTGGAACCACGGTCAGCGACCTGCTCGTGGAGCACTTCAAGACGCTCATGGATGTCGGGTTCACGGCCCAGATGGAGGAAAACCTGGATCTGGTTGCCGAGGGCAGAATGGACTGGGTGGAACTTCTCAAGGGATTTTCCACCGACTTCATTCCGACCCTGGAGACGGCCAAAAAACAGATGGCCGCTATCAAGGGCGGCATGGAAACGGACATCCCGTGTCCGGAATGCGGCAAGCCCACAGTGATCAAATTCGGCCGCAACGGTGCCTTTCTGGCCTGCACCGGATACCCGGACTGCTCTTTCACCAGCAATTATTCCAGGGACGAACAGGGAAAGCTGAAAATCGAACCCAAGGAAGAGCTGCCTCAGGAAGAAATGGGGACCTGCCCTGAATGCAAAGGCACCCTGGTTTTGAAACGGGCCCGAACCGGCAGCCGATTTATTGCCTGCTCCAACTACCCGAACTGCAAGTATACCCATTCCTTTTCAACCGGGGTAAAATGTCCGGAACCGGATTGCGACGGAGAACTCGTTGAAAAAAGTTCCAGGCGGGGCAAAGTGTTCTACGCCTGCAACAAGTACCCCAACTGCCGCTTTGCGGTCTGGGACTGGCCCGTGGCCAAAGAGTGTCCCGAGTGCGACTCCAAAATCCTGGTCCGCAAGTCGACCAAGGCCAAAGGAGAACATCTGGCCTGTCCGACCAAGGGATGCGGCTACTGGGAAAAACTGCCGGATGGTGGCGACGAAGAATGATAAAAGAGGCGCTCCCAGGGGAGCGCCTCTTTTTTCTGCCCGGTAACATGGGGCCTTCGCCCTGCCTGGTGCACACAAATCACCCCAGACAGATCTCGAACTTCTGAAGGTGATCCACCGGATTGTATGACTCCTTGGACTTTCGCAGCCCCGGATCGCCGAGATCCTGCTCCCGGTTGACCAGGTCATACTCCTGACATGATATGGCCAGAAAAAGCTGGTTCATCGCCTGATACACCCCTTTGTAATTGGGACATCCCTTTTCAAAGTGGATGACCACCGTCTCCCGGTCCAGTCGCTCTGCAATGGTATACGCGATCATTCTCCCCCCCACTGCCAGCCCTGCCCCGAACAACCCGGATAATTTTCTCCAGTCGTGCATGACTTTGACAATAGCCCTGTTTTCAGCCTGCAGAGTCATATCACTTTCCCTGTGTCGCCATAAAAACCACTCCGTCTGCAAGGCCAGGGCCCCCTCGATGGTCTCCTCATCAAGAGGAATAAACTCGTACTCAACCTGCTTGAGAAACTGGTTCAACAGATTCTTTTTTTTGTGAAAGCGTTTTCCTTTCAGTTCGACAAGCTCCCGAACAGAGTACAGATAATCCCAGTGGTCCCGGCATTCCCGAACCGCCACCCCGAACAGCTGCTCCACCCAGATATCCTTCAACTGTTCGGGAACCCGTATAAAGCACTGGGACTCTGGAATCATTGCCTGAAAAACCTTCCAGTCCACCCGACCCCAATCCCCCACAGGAGCCCAGTACAGTACCTCGGGCCTGGTCTGGCGCAACACTACAAGATCATTCCAGAAAGCCCACTGCAGACCGTACTCTTCGGCCCACCCCCAAAGATTTACAAAACTATAGTCCGAGGCTTTTTGACCGCACTGGGCCAACAGCTGTGTATACTCATCCTGCCTGTCCAAAGACAGCGGTTCAAAATGCAAGGTCACATATTCCTCCAGAATGGAGTTTACCCGTCAGGAACTGCCTGCCGGGATACGAAAAGGCCCTCTTAGTCCCGAGAAGCGGGTCAGGTCAATCCGGCCCCCAAGCCTGGACTTGCCACGTGAGCGGTTTCAGCCTAGGAGCGAGTTCTCTCGACAATATCCTGCACGGATCAACCCGGATCAATCCTATGCCCCCCACTCTTCCACGCTGGCTCTTCCGCGAACACTCCCAGTCCGGTTTCGACCAGCCGTCGTTATCCCCGGATGAACTGGAGCCCCTGTCCGAGGAACTCGGCATCTCCGCCCTGTTGGCCTCTATTCTCAACGCCAGGGGATTTCGCTCCCGAACCGCCATGGACACATTTCTCAGTCCCGGCCTCCGATACCTGCATCCCATCGAGGACTGGCCGGGCCTTGAGGACGCGGCGAAGTTACTGGCCCGAGCGGCTCTTGAAGGGGACACCATCGCGGTTTGGGGAGATTACGACGTGGACGGCATCACTGCCACGGCCCTGGTCAAAGATTTTTTCACTCGACGCGGCTACACGGTGCTGCACCACCTCCCGAACCGACTCCAGGAAGGATACGGAATGAACGTATCCGGAGTGGAGCAGCTGGCCGAACAAAACGTCCGGTGTCTGATCACGGTTGACTGCGGCATCGCGGACATCGAACCGATTCGCAGGGCAAGGGAACTGGGCATGACCGTGATCGTCACCGACCACCATATTCCCGGAGAGCAGCTTCCCCCGGCCCATGCCATCCTCAACCCCAGAATGGGAACCTGGCCCTGCTGTGATCTGGCCGGCGTCGGGGTGGCCTTTTTTCTGGCAGCGGGCCTGAATCGGGTACTGCCCGGCACTGCCCTGGACATCCGGATATTTCTGGATCTGGTGGCCCTTGGAACCGTGGCCGACGTGGTCAAGCTCAGCGAGCAAAACCGTATCCTGGTCAAAAACGGTCTGCTCCTGCTCAAAGAAGGGCGTCGCCCCGGGATCAGGGCGCTGAAAAAAAGCTGCAAGCTGCAACCGGAGGATGCTGTCGGGGCCGGAACCATCGGATTCGGGCTTGCCCCGCGCATCAATGCGGCCGGACGACTGGGAAGTCCCGACCTTGCTCTGGAGCTTTTACTCGCCGAATCTGAAGAGGCGGCCAGGCCCCTGGCCCAGCGTCTGGAAAAAATGAATATCGAACGCAAGAGCCTGGAACAGCAGACCCTTGAAGAAGCGGTGCGTCAGGCCGAAGCCATGCCCGATTCCCGCGGCCTGGTCCTGTATTCCCCGAACTGGCATCCCGGAGTGATCGGAATTGTCGCCTCCCGAATCGTAGACGCGTTTCACCGCCCCTGCCTGCTGCTGGCCAAAGACACACAGGCGGGCCAGCTCAAGGGGTCGGGACGAAGCATCCCGGAATTCGACCTGCACGCCGGACTGCGGGAGTGCCGCCACCTGTTGACCAGATTCGGAGGGCACCGCCTCGCTGCCGGAGCAGCCCTTGCCGAAGCACAGCTCCCAGACCTGCGGGAAGCCTTTTCCAACGCTGTCTCCGCACAACTCGGAACCGATGTCCGCCGTCCATCGCTTTCCCTGGATGGCCGTCTCGGGTTCGAGCACATCGACCTCCCGCTGATCCAGGAACTCGAGCTTCTTGAACCCGTCGGGCCAGGAAATCCACGGCCTGTCTTTCTGTCGCCCCGGGTAAAGGTACTCCAGCAGAAATTCCTCTCCCGAGGCAAACACCTGGACCTGACCCTGCGTGACGAGAATTCAGGAGTCATCCTCAGGGGGGTTCTCTGGCGTGAGGGGGAAAAGTGGCATGAGCGTTCGCTGCAGGGAAGCGGATTGCTCGTGGCCTTCACACCCAAACAGTCCGCGTACCGGGGATTATGCCGAATCGAACTGACCATCAGGGCCATTCTGGAAGTCACGCCGCCTCAAGGATCCATAACCAGGCCCACTTCCGGGTAGAGACTGCTCCCCCGGCCGTCTCGGACTCAGGGGACAAAGGAAAACCGCATTCGCTCCACCAGATCCCTGCCGCTCCCACGTGCTGCGCTCAGATCGACCAGCCGGGTGCGGGTGCGAAGAGATTCGCACCACTCTCCGGCCTCTGGATTTTCAAGGAGCAGACATCCCCCTCTGAGCGGGGCATCATCCACACAACGAATTCCACGTCGCCCGCCCGTTGGAAGAAAGCCGAGTTCCTCCAGATCTTCGCCGCTGACGTGACGACCGAAGGTCCCGGCCAGATAGATGGCGGTGAGCCGCCCCGGTGCCACCCCGCTCTCCGCGCTTAAAACGGACACGGCCTGATTCCAGGCCGCCTTGACCTTGAGCACCTCCTCGACATCCTTGCCATCCAGAAACATTCCGCCGGGAAGAGGGATCCTGTCACCCAAGCCGCCCTCCGGGGATCCGTAAATTTTCGCGGCAAGCGGAGTGCAAGGGGAGGCAAATCTTCCGAAATCATCCATGATTCCGATCCGTTTCAGGACTCCGAGCAGTGACAGGTAGCCCGTGCCGGAGATGGCCTGAAATGAACTGCTGAGGTCTCCGGCCGGTTCAAGACCCAGGGGAGAAAGGTCAAACGACGTAATCACCCCGCTTCCGGCAGGGGCCCCAAAACGCAGCCCCACTCCTTCAAGTGCCGGCCCCATAGGGACGCTGGCCATAAAAAAAGTCTCTTCGTCACGGGCCAGTACGAACTCTCCGTTGGTCCCGAGATCAGCGTAGAGAAACGGATACGTGGGGACAGAATCCACTCCCTGCACGACAAACGCAAGTCCGGCTGAGACATCGGCCCCCAGAAAAGGGGCGAGCAAGGGAGGAATGTAGGCGCAGGGAAGGTCGGGAGCAATCATCTCGCGCTGTCCTCCGGCCCAGGGCAGGGAATACGGGGCCCGGGCAAGACCGTGGACCGGCAATCCCAGGAGCAGGGCGATCATAACCGTATTTCCGGTAACCACGAGGGAGTCCTCTGTGTGCAGGGCGAGCCCCCGTACAAAGGACCGCGCCAGTTCTCCGAGCATTCCGGGCTTGACCTGCGCCTCAAAGGCGAGCCGGGCCATGATCTCACTTCCGGCCCCCATCTGCGGATTGGGCACACTTCGCGTCGGCCCAACGCTTCCATTACGGCACTCGGCCCACTTGATGATCGTTGTCCCGATATCCACAGCCACCGTGCGCCGGCCTGCCCGGCCGGGTGCCGGCATGAAGGAGGACGGTGTGTTGGTCTGCAACACCCTGACCAAACTCCCGGAAATCGGGGCGTGCCGGCAGGCAAGCCGCCATCCACCCTCAACCTCCTCCCGTGAGAAGACCTCCAGATCTGCCCCGGACGGATCCGGAGCCCTCTTTTCAAACCGGACACGACAATGACCGCACAGCCCGGCCCCGGAGCATAAGGGGGCCCCTTGAAAGATTCCACTCAGAAAAAGCAGCTGGGCCAGAGTAACCACCCGGGATGAAAAAAAGAGCGTTTTCCGTTCCTTTCCGATAATCACGGTACAGTTTTTGGTCATGGCTCCCTGTGCACCGCTCATGGAACAATCATCAGTGAGCCCAAGGGGGCATTCCCGTCAGGGTCGAGCACAGTCCCGAACACCGCCGCCTGCTCTCCTCGCTCCCGAAGAAAATCGAGAACATCGCTCAACTCGTGCGGAGCAACGGACAGCACCATTCCCCCGGATGTCTGGGCATCGAAAATAAGGTCCACCCGAACCTCTTCGACGTCCGGATGGATGACCACGGTATGCCGACAAAAAGATTTATTGGCGAAGCTTCCAGCCGGAATCAATCCCATGGAAGCCAGCTCCAGCACACTATTCATCACCGGCACCGCACCGGCATCAATACGCACAGCGCACCTGGAAGCGCGGGCCATCTCCAGAAGATGTCCCCCCAGACCGAATCCTGTGACATCCGTGGCCCCGGTGATATCGAAGCGACGAATGGCCTCCCCTCCGGCGGCATTCAATCGGGCTGCCCATCCCGAAAGTTCCTGCTCCATCACATCCGCGCCTTCCCACCGTCCCTTGATGGCCGTAGCCAGAATACCGGTTCCCAGGGGCTTGGTCAGCACCAGCCGGTCTCCCGGGCGCAGTCCCTTGTTGGAAGCTACTTTTTCCGGGTCCACTGTTCCGGAAACGGAAAGACCGTACTTGATCTCGTCATCCTCCAGGCTGTGCCCTCCGACCAGCATCGCCCCGGATTCCAACACCTTGTCCAGTCCCCCCTTGAGAATCCTGCCCAGGATCTCTTTAGGCACTGTTTTTATGGGAAAACAGACGATATTCATGGCTGAATAGGGCTCTCCGCCCATGGCATAGACATCGGACAGGGCGTTGGCCGCAGCAATCTGACCAAACTGATAGGGATCATCCACTATGGGGGTAAAAAAATCGACAGTCTGCACCAGGGCCCGCCCGGGGGGGAAGGTGACCACTGCCGCATCTTCACTATCCCTGACCCCTACAAGAAGGCGGTCATCCAGAGGGATGTTCAACTCTGCCATGAGTTCCGCCAGGTCCCCCGGCGCAATTTTGGCAGCTCAACCAGCAGCTTTGACACTCTGGACCATGGAAAAATCGCTCATTGCTCACTCCTCAAATAATTTTTCGGCAGGATGTAATCGTGGTCATCCCATTTTCACGCAAACACTGCAAACAATCAGGAGAGACCGTTTCTATTGAGACACAGCGATCTCTCCCTGGTCCGTGGGATAGCCGTGGAAGGTAAGGCGCTGTTGAAGAAACTCCAAAAACCTCTGTCCGGCCGGAAAGAGGGTCCTCTTTCTGTGATAAATAACGTGAAAGTTACGCTGGAAATGAAGGGCAGGAAGATCGAGCTCCAGAAGACGACCCTGAGCCAGAGCGTCCTGCACAACCATTCTCGACGTCACTGAAACCCCCATGCCGGCTAAAAGGCACCGGAGCATCGCTTCGGTATTCTGTACAGTTATGGACACGTTCAGATTTCGTGTGCCCACCCCCTGACGCAGCAGGGCCTTCTCCAGGGCTTTTCTGGTTCCGGATCCGGCCTCTCTCATGACCCAGGGTATCTTTGTCCAGAGCCCCTGCTCCCCCAGCCGATCGAACGCCTCGGCAAAACCGGGAGCCCCCACCAGTACAAGGCTGTCGCTCATCACCGGAATACACTTGAGTTCCGGGCTGTTTGTTTCAGCCCCGACCACCCCGAGCATCAACTCCCCACCAGCGACCCGGGAAGCCACATCTGAAGAATCTCCGACCTTCAGGTCAATCCTGACATCACGGTACTGCCCACAAAAATCCGCAAGTAGGGTCGGAAGCAGATAGTTTGCAGGAATAGTGCTCCCTCCCAGGGCCAGTGTCCCGGAAATCTTTTTGTGCAGCATAGCGATTTCACTGACACTCCGCTCAAGGACCTGAAAAACCTCTACCGCTCTTTTATAAAGAATCTGAGCAGCGGGAGTACGAAGCACGGACCGACCGGCCCGATCGAAAAGCAGTACACCAAGTTCATCCTCAAGAGCGGAGATATGTGAGCTGATCGTCGACTGAGAGAGATACAACTCTCTTCCCGCCTTGGAAAAACTCGTATTCTCGTACACTTTGCAGAACGCTTCGAGCTTTCTTAGATCCATTTTTACAATCTCTTTTATTGATAATATCGATAGCAACTCTCCAAAAAAAGGGCAGGGAATTCCCTGCCCTGGAGCTCTACTCGTCGGAACCGGTCGCCTGGGCGCCTTCCTCCACCGCAACCGCTTCGGGCTGACTGGTGAATTCGATAACGGCCATCGGCGCGGAATCACCCGTACGGGGAAGACCGAACTTAACGACTCGGGTGTACCCGCCGGACACGCCGACAAAGCGGGGTCCGATCTCATCGAAGAGACGCTGAACAATGGTGTGATTTCCAAGAATCTTGTACGCTTGACGCCGGGCGCTGAGGTCGTTCTTGACCGCCATGGTCACCAGCTTGTCAGCCAGAATCTTGAGTTCCTTGGCTTTGGCTTCCGTGGTTCTGATCCGCTCATAAGTGACCAGAGATCGGGCCATATTCCGAAACATGGCCTTCCTGTGCTCCCAGGTACGGCCTAATTTTCTACCGGATTTTCTATGCCTCATCTTCTTCCTTCCTCTTTACCCAGTCCTGGTACTGTTCGTCGAAGTTATCGACCTTAAAGCCAAAATCAAGATCGAGGCTCGTCAAGACCCGACGAATGTCCTCAAGAGACTTTCGACCGAAGTTCTTTGTCTTCAGCATGTCGTTTTCAGTCTTCTGGACAAGTTCGCCGACCAGATGAATCCCCGCGCTTTTCAGACAGTTGCTGGCACGAACCGGGAGTTCGAGATCCTCGATGCTCTTAAAGAGATTCGGATTGACCTCGCTTCTGGTCGTACCCTTCTGCTGTTCCACGTCAGCGGTTCCTTCATCAAAGTTGATGAACACACTGAGCTGTTCCTTGAGGATCTTGGCACTGTATGCGATGGCATCATCAGGACGTACCGAGCCGTCGCTCCAAACTTCCAGGATGAGCTTGTCGTAATTTGTCATCTGCCCGACCCGAGCCTGTTCGACACGATAGGCAACCTTTCTAATCGGAGAAAAGCTGGCATCAAGGGTTATGATGCCGATCTCTTCCTCAAGCCCCTCATGCAAATCCGCAGTGACATAGCCCTTGCCGGTCCGGATTTCCAGATCGATAACCAGCTCAATGTCTTCGGACAGTGTTGCAATATGCAGATCGGGGTTAAGGACCGCGACGTTCTGATTTTCCTGAATCGCAGCGGCAGTGACTTCTCCCTTTTCGTTGGCAATCAGTTGCAGCTTCTGAGGTTCATTGCTCGAAACTGCAAACCGAACCTGCTTCAGGTTGAGAACGATATCTGTCACGTCCTCGATAACACCAGGAATGGTGGTGAACTCATGCTGAATGCCATGAATCTTCGCAGATACGATCGCAGCTCCCTGCAAGGAGGAGAGCAGGACCCGACGCAGTGAGTTACCGATGGTGGTGCCGAACCCCCGTTCAAGGGGTTCGCACGTAAACTTACCGTAAAAGTCCGAACCTTTGGGATCTTTTTGCAATTGCTCCGGCTGTACCAGCTCGGTCCAATTCCGGACATTCACAGCTTTCTCGCTGCTGCTTGAGGTCATATGCTTCACCTCTTATTTAGAGTACAGTTCGACAATCAGCTGCTCATTGATCGGAAAGGTGACATCCTCCCGAGCGGGCAGGGCTTTGACGGTACCCTTCATGGTTTTGGCATCGACTTCAAGCCAGGCGGGCAGACCGCGACGGGCAACAACTTCCTGCGCTTCCTGGATAACCAGAGTCTTCTTGCTCGGTTCACGGACTTCCAGAACATCCCCGTTACGCATCTGAATGGATGGAACGCTGATTCTCTGGCCGTTCATGACGAAATGTCCATGACGGACAAGCTGACGGGCCTGTGTACGGGAGTTGGCAAAGCCGAGACGATAGACAACATTGTCCACGCGTGTTTCAAGCAGCATGAGCAGGTTGGTGCCGGTGACACCGCCCTTGCTGTCGGCCGTCTTGAAGTAGCGACGAAACTGGCCTTCCAGAATGCCGTACATTTTACGCACCTTCTGCTTTTCACGAAGCTGCAATGCGTAATCGCTGGGCTTTTTCCGAGCGCGTCCGTGGTCGCCAGGGGCATAGGCACGCCGATCAAAGGCGCACTTGTCAGTATAACAACGGTCCCCTTTCAAAAAAAGCTTGGAACCTTCCCTTCTGCAAATTCTACATTTTGCACCAGTATATCTAGCCAATTTTCAATCCTCCCTTACACCCGGCGCCGTTTCGGAGGACGGCACCCATTATGCGGGATCGGTGTGACGTCGCGAATAAAGCTGACCTTGAGGCCAACGGCATTGATTGCCCGCATGGCGGACTCGCGACCGGAGCCGGGACCCTTGACCAGAATACCGACGCTGCGCATGCCGTTTTCCTGGGCCTTGCGCGCTGCGACTTCAGCAGCCTTCTGAGCAGCAAAAGGAGTGCTCTTGCGGGATCCCTTGAATCCGGAACCGCCACATGTCGCCCAGCTCACGACATTCCCATTCATATCCGTGAAGGTAATGATCGTGTTGTTGAAGGTCGCACTGACATGAGCAATCCCGGTCGGGATATTCTTCTTCTCTTTCTTTTTACCACTTCTCTGAGGTCTAGCCATGAATTACTTCTCCGCGAAAATTATTTCTTTTTCTTTCCGGCGACTGTCCGGCGCGGTCCTTTCCGTGTCCGGGCATTGGTATGTGTACGCTGCCCGTGTGCCGGAAGAGATCTTCTGTGCCTGAGTCCTCTGTAACAGCCAATATCCATAAGTCTCTTGATATTTGCAGTGATCTCTCTTCTGAGATCACCTTCGACTTTATGATTGGCTTCGATTTCCTTTCTGATGGAGTTAACATCATCAGGAGTCAGGTCATCGCTGTTCTTGGTCCAGTCAATACCGGTAGAATCCAAAATCTGTAAGGATGTCGCTCTACCAACTCCGTAGATGTAGGTAAGAGCTATATCCAGTCGCTTATTTCTCGGGATATCAACACCTGCGATTCTTGCCACAATCGTCCCCCTGAACTCTAACCTTGTCTCTGTTTATGCCTTGGGTTATCGCAAATAACTCGCAAGACACCTTTTCTTCTGATTACTTTACATTTCGGACAGATCTTTTTTACAGACGGTCTGACTTTCATATGTCCCCCAAAACTCAAGCACTAAAATTAGAGACCGTATCAAGATGAAGTGCTCAGTATTTCCGGCCCATTTTTTGTAATTGCCACAGTATGCTCGAAATGAGCTGACAGACTGCGATCCTTGGTGACGGCAGTCCATCGATCAGCCAGGACTTCCACCTCGTCAGTGCCGATGCACACCATCGGCTCGATGGCGATCACCATCCCCGGCTTGAGGGGCAACCGTTCGACACGCTTGGGTACAAAGTTGGGCACCTCCGGCTTCTCGTGCAAACGGCGCCCTATCCCATGTCCCACAAATCGCTTGACAACGGAATACCCATGACCTTCGACATACGCCTGTACGGCTCGCGAAATATCGTAGAGATCACTCCCTGAAACCGCCTGCGCAATCCCCTTGTACAGGGACTCCTCGGTCACCTTCAGCAAATGTGCCGCGCTCTGGTCAATCTCACCGACAGCGTACGTCCTGGCCGAGTCTCCATAAAAACCTTTATGAACGACTCCAAAATCAAAACTTACGATATCCCCCTCCTCAAGCATTCGCTCTTCAGAGGGAAAGCCGTGCACTATTTCCTCATTTATGGAACAGCACACGCCAAAAGGGAACCCGAGATACCCCTTGAATGCGGGCTTCACATCGAAGCGGTCGCAAAGCTCAAGGGCCTTCTTCTCGAATTCCATCGTCTTGAGCCCAGGGGCGACAAGCGCCCCAAGCTCATCGAGAATATTGGAAACGAACCGATTGGCCTCGCGCATAAGCGAAACCTCCTGCTCGTTTTTGATAAACACGCCTCGAAACTTTTTCAATGCTACTGCCTTCCCTTGAGCCGGGTACGGTTCATCAACCCGTCATACTGGCCCGAGATCATATGGGACTGAACCTTGGACATGGTATCCATGGCCACCCCGACAACGATCAGCAGGGAGGTTCCTCCATAATAAAAAGGAACATTGAACTGTTTCATCAGCAGCATCGGAAGGACGCAAACGGCGGATATATACGCAGCTCCCCACAAAGTCAAACGGGTAAGAACCTTGTCGATATATTCGTTCGTTTTGTACCCCGGGCGAATGCCTGGAACAAATGCCCCCTGCTTTTTCAGATTTTCAGCGATATCTTTGGGATCAAAAATAATCGCAGTATAGAAAAAACAGAAAAAGGTAATCATGGCGATGAAGCAGACATTATACAGAATCGTATCCGGACGAAAATAATTGGAAATGGTCTGAATTATTTCCACACTGGAGAAGTTAGCCAACGTCGCGGGAAACATAAGGATGGAAGAGGCGAAAATCGGCGGGATGACCCCGGCTGTATTCACCCTCAGAGGAAGATGACTCGACTGCCCTCCATACATTTTCCTGCCCATCATCCGCTTGGCATAATGGATGGGAATTTTGCGTTGCCCGCGCTCCATGAACACGATCCCGGCAAGTACGGCCGCCATGACGATCGCCAGCATCAGGATCACGAACAAGCTCACCTCACCAGCGGACATGAGTCGGAACGAACGCCCCACTGCTCCTGGAAATCCGGAAACAATTCCGGCAAAGATGATCAGGCTGATCCCATTTCCAAGGCCGAAGTCCGTAATCTGCTCCCCAAGCCACATAAGGAACACGGTTCCTGCGGTCAGGGTGATCATGGTCATCAATCGAAATCCCCACCCCGCCATAAGCACGATGGGTGCACCGGTAGGGCTGGACATGCTTTCCAGACCGACGGCGATTCCGATCCCCTGGATCAGGGTGATGAGAACCGTCCCGTATCGGGTATACTGCGTGATCTTTTTCTTGCCGGAGGCACCCTCTTCCTTACTCAGTCGCTTCAGATCAGGACTCACGACAGTGAGCAGCTGGATGATAATGGACGCCGAAATATACGGCATTATCCCCAAAGCGAAAATCGATAAGTTGCTCAGGCCTCCGCCGGAGAACATGTCGAAAAGACCAAACAACGTATTTTGAGCATTGGCAAAGAAGTCAGAAAGTGCCTTCCCGTCAACGCCGGGAATAGGCACATGGATTCCGATTCTATAGACAGCCAGAAGCAAAAGGGTGAAAAAAATCTTCTTCTTCAGCTCAGACAATCCGGTATTGGTGGTAGAGGGCATACTCACAGCTTACCCTTCAACTGCTATGGCCTGGCCGCCAGCTTGGGTGATTTTCTCTGCAGCCTGCTTGCTAAACTTGTGTGCTGTCACTTTTACAGCCTTAGCAATATCGCCCTGCCCGAGGATCTTGATGGGCTTGTTGCGATTGGCCACGCCTTTGGCGTACAGATCTTCCAGGGTGATCTCATCCTGCTCCGGAAAAAGGCTCAGGAGCTGAGCGAGATTAAGCGGCTGGTACGTCACGCGGAAAGGGTTCTTGAACCCCCGCTTAGGAAGACGACGCTGCAAAGGCATCTGTCCACCTTCAAACCAGACCGGGACCCCGCCGCCGGCGCGGGCATTCTGCCCCTTGTGACCCTTGCCTGATGTGGAACCCTGCCCGGTGGCGGTTCCGCGGCCGAGCCGCTTGCGGTCCTTCCGTTCTTCCGGAAAAGGGTAAAGTTCATGCAGGTTCATTACTTTTCAACCTCAACTAGATGCTGGACTTTGGCGATCATCCCCCGGACACAATCATTGTCCGGAAGAGTCCGAACCCGACCAATCTTGTTCAAGCCAAGAGCCTTGACGGTCCTGGCCTGCTGCGGGTTCATGCCGATCTTGCTTTTTTTCAACGTAACCTTGACCATGTCCCCACCTACTTTCTTTTGATGGTGATCTTTTTCCCACGCATCCGACCGACTTCTTCGGAACCACGCAGTCCGCGCAGTCCTTCAAAGGTCGCCCTGAGAACATTGTGGGGATTGTTGGTTCCAATGGCCTTGGTCAAAATATCGTGGACTCCGGCGGCTTCCATGACTGCACGCACCGGCCCTCCGGCGATAATCCCCGTCCCCTTGGAGGCGGGTTTGAGCATGACATGTCCTGCTCCGAAACGTCCCAGCACCTGGTAGGGAATGGTCCCGTCCAGGAGCTCGACCTTCTGCATATCCTTTTTGGCCCGATCCGACGCTTTGCGGATCGCATCCGGAACCTGGTTGGCCTTACCAAGGCCGAATCCTACGGTACCATTGCCGTCGCCGACCACGACCAGGGCGCTGAAGCTGAACCTCCGGCCGCCCTTGACCACTTTGGCAACACGATTCAGATATACGATCTTTTCAATAAGTTCTAACTCATTATGCTGCATGAAAGACCTCTATTACAATTTGATTCCAGCTTCACGAGCACCGTCGGCCAAAGCCTTGACCCTGCCATGATAAACATATCCGTTCCGGTCGAAGACTGCAGAAGCGATATTCTTCTTGGCAGCATCTTCGGCAAGAACCTGTCCGACTTTCTTGGACGCGTCCATGGTCAAACGGACGGCTTCGCCCTCAAAAGCCTGGGTCGATGCGGAAGCCAGAGTCGAGCCGGTCTCATCATTGATCAGCTGGGCATAGATGTGCTTGTTGGAACGAAAGACAACCAGGCGAGGCCTTTCGGCAGTGCCGAAAATCTTCTTCCTGATCCGGACCTTTCTTTTTTTCCGCGCTTGCTCTTTAGTCAGTTTCATGGCTCTACCTATTTCTTCCCTGATTTACCGGCTTTACGACGAATATGTTCATCGACGTACTTGATCCCCTTGCCTTTGTACGGCTCAGGCGGACGCACGCGTCTGATTCGGGCGGCCACTTCGCCGACCAACTGCTTGTCGCATCCGGCGATCTTAAGCTTGTTTCCTTCGGCGGAAGCTTCAATTCCGGCAGGAACAGGAAAGTTTACAGGATGGGAGTACCCAACATTCAGGACAATGGTCTTGCCCTGGACCGCGACCTTGTAACCGACGCCGATAACTTCCAGCTGCTTTTCAAAGCCCTTGGAAACACCGGCAACAGCGTTGGCCAGAAGCGTTCTGCGCAGGCCGTGCTGCTCACGCGCCGCCCGGGTCTCGTCAACCGGCTTGACCAGAACCGACTTCTCTTCCATGACGGTTTCGACCTTGGGATGGCCGGGCAGAACCAAGGTTCCTTTCGGGCCCTTCACTTCAACGCCATCCTGCAAGATCTTCAAATCGACTCCCGCCGGAATTTCAACGGGTAATTTTCCTACTCTAGACATTTAAGACCTCACTACCAAATCTCGCAAAGGATTTCGCCGCCACATCCGGATTCACTGGCATTCTTCCCTTCCAGAATCCCTTTGGATGTCGACAGAATCGTGATTCCCAATCCATTCTGGACAGCGGGAATGTCGTTTCGCCCGACATAGACCCTCCGCCCGGGACGGCTGACGCGCTTCAGGCCTGCTATGACGGGCTTCCCGCCATAGTATTTCAGCCTGATGGACATCACGCCGTCGGCAACGGAGAAGTCATCGACGTATCCTTCCTCCTTGAGGATCTTAAGGATAGCGAGTTTCATCTTGTTTTCAGGAACACCCACTTCTGCGTGCAGAGCGGTGTGTGCATTCCGGATACGCGTTAACATATCTGCAATCGGATCAACTACAGCCATCGAGATACCCTCATTTACCAGCTTGATTTTCTGACGCCGGGCAACTCGCCTGCATGGGCCAGATTTCTAAAACAGATACGACAAATTCCATATCTCCGCATGAAACCCCGCGGGCGTCCGCAGATGGGACACCGGTTGTAGGATCTCGTGGAAAACTTGGGTTTCCGCTGCGCCTTGACCATCAAAGATTTCCGAGTCAAGCTCTCATCCTCCTACTTCTTGAACGGCATGCCGAGCAATTTGAGTAACATTTTCCCTTCTTTATCGGTATGAGCCGATGTGATCAGAGAAATATTCATACCCCTGGGCTTCTCGATCTTATCCAGTTCGATCTCCGGAAAGATCGAGTGGTCCTTGACTCCAAGGGTGAAGTTGCCCCGACCATCAAAGCCCCTATCGGGTACACCCTGAAAGTCGCGAACACGGGGAAGGGCCACGCCGATAAGCTTGTCAAGGAAATACCACATTTTGTCACGGCGCAGAGTCACGCGGCAGCCGACAGGCATGCCCTCGCGAAGTTTAAATGCCGCAATGGATTTCTTTGCCCTGGTGATAACAGCTCTCTGACTGGCGATACGGGTAAGCTCCTCGACAGAATCCTGAATAATTTTGTTATTCTGGCTTCCTTCGCCAAGGCCCATGTTCAAAGCAATGGCCGAAAGGCGGGGGATCTGCATGGAGGACTTGTAGTTGAATTCTTTTGCCAGCTCGGGAGCTACCTTTTCGATATAGGTGTTCTCAAGTCGTGTCATGGTCATCCCTTAGCTGATCACTTCATTACATTTTTTACAGTAACGAACTTTCTTGCCGTCTTCGGTCATTTTATAGCCGATCCGGGACGACTTTGAACAAGATTCGCACATGATCTGCACATTGGAAACGTGAAGAGGCATCTCCTTGTCCACGATGCCGCCCTGCTCGTTCTTATACGGATTGGGCTTGACATGCTTCTTCGCGACATTGACGCCTTCGACAATGACCAGGTCCTTGTCGCGCATGACCTTCTTCACCTTTCCAACTTTCCCTTTATCCTTTCCGGCAAGGATCATGACCTTGTCGTCCTGGTGTATTTTCCATACTCTTTTCGACATCGCTTACAATACCTCGGGAGCTAACGAAACGATCTTCATAAAACTCTTCGCCCGAAGCTCTCTGGCAACAGGACCGAAAATTCGAGTTCCCATCGGTTCCATGTTTTTGTTCAGAAGAACTGCCGAGTTCGTATCAAACCGGATGAAGGAGCCGTCTGGACGCCCGATTTCTTTTTTGGTGCGTACAACAACGGCCTGCATGACGTCGCCCTTTTTCACTTTGGAATGGGGCATTGCTTCCTTCACGGAAACTACGATCAAGTCACCAACACTGGCATATCTTCTTTTGCTGCCACCAAGAACTTTGATGCAGCTAACCTTTTTAGCTCCGGAATTATCGGCTACTGTCAAATTTGACTGTACTTGAATCATGGCAAACTCCTACAGAGCCTTCTCGATAATTTTCTTCAAATGCCATCTCTTCCGGGCACTCAAGGGTCTGTGCTCTACAATCTGCACTTTATCGCCGATACCGCATTCATTATTAGGATCATGAGCCATAAACTTGGATCTTCTGCGGATATACTTTTTCAGTACAGGATGCTTAATAAGAGTCTCAACGCGAACGACAATTGTCTTGTCATTTTTATCGCTTATGACGAAACCAGTGAGTGTTCTTTTATTACCTTGTACACCGCTGTTAGGCATTGCTGGTCTCCATGTCCTTTTCTTTCAATACAGTCAAAATACGAGCAATAGTCTTCTTGACTTGCGGTATTCTTCGAGTGTTCTCGAGCTGGGCCGTAGCATGCTGAAAGCGGAGATTGAGAAGCTCCTGCCTGAACTCGCTCAACTGGTCCTGAAGCTTGTCGCGATCCATTTCTCTTAACTGTTGAGCATTCATCTTAAGACTCCTTGACGATGATCGTAGTCTTAATGGGCAACTTGTAGGAAGCACGCTTCAGCGCTTCCTTGGCAAGTTCCACGTTGACCCCTTTGATCTCGTACAGGACCTTACCGGGCTTGACAGGGGCACACCAGCCAACGGGGGCGCCTTTCCCCTTCCCTTGCCGGGTTTCCAGGGGCTTGGCAGTCACGGGCTTGTCGGGGAACACGCGAATGAAGACTTTTCCGCCTCTTTTGATGTGACGCATCATGGCGACACGAGCGGCTTCAATCTGCTGATTGCTCAATTTACCGACTTCCATCGCCTTCAGGGCCACCTCGCCGAAGGCGATGGTGTTACCCCGAAGGGCTGAGCCCTTGATCTTACCTTTCTGCTGCTTCCTGAATTTAACTTTCTTCGGACTAAGCATTACTGGTTCACCTCATGATGAATCTCGCCCTTGAAGACCCACACTTTGACACCGATGATTCCATAGGTGGTGTGAGCTTCGGCAAAGCCGTAGTCGATGTCCGCGCGCAGGGTGTGCAGGGGCACACGGCCTTCACGCTGCCATTCCGTCCGGGCGATTTCAGCACCGCCCAGTCGGCCGGCGCAGGAAATCTTGATCCCCTGTGCGCCAAATTTCTGCGCGATTCCGATAGTCCGTTTCATGGCCCGACGGAATGCAACACGTCGTTCAAGTTGGGTGGCGATATTTTCGGCGACAAGCTGGGCATCGGTTTCGGGACGACGGATTTCATTCACCTCGATGGAGAAATCGGTCTGAAACTTGTGACGAAGCTCACCGCGCAATTTTTCGATCTCAACGCCCTTGCGCCCGATAACAATCCCGGGGCGGGCGGTGAAAAGAATCAGACGGACCTTATCCGCAGCTCTTTCGATCTCGATTTTGGCAATACCTGCATGATACAGCTTTTTCTTGACGAACTTTCTGAGCTTGTTGTCTTCGAAAACAAACTTTGGATAATCCTTCTTGCTGTACCACCGGGACAACCAGTTTTTGTTATACCCTAAGCGAAAACCGTAAGGATGTACTTTCTGACCCAAAGCGATGTCCTCCTATAGCTCATCAACAACTACTGTGATATGACTCGTTCTCTTCAGTATGCGATAAGCCCTTCCCATTGCCCTGGGTTGAATTCTCTTCCAGGAGGGACCACCATCGATCTGAACCTTCTTCACATAAAGACTGTCAACATCAAGCCCTGAATTATTTTCGGCATTGGCGATTGCCGACTCCAAGACTTTCAGAATGGTCTGAGCAGCCTTTTTAGGAGTAAATTTCAAGATGTTCAGGGCGTCTTCGACGGGTCTCCCCTTGACGTTGTCCGCTACGAGCCGCGTTTTTTGCGCTGAAATACGCACGTATTTAGCTACTGCTTTTGCTTCCATTTTCTAACCTGCCTACTTTCTACCTTTCTGACTTTTCCTGTCAGCGGCGTGTCCGAAGTAGGTCCGAGTGGGAGCGAACTCACCCAGCTTGTGCCCTACCATATTTTCAGAAACAAAAACTGGAATGAATTTTTTGCCGTTATGTACGGCAAAAGTCAGCCCAACCATTTCCGGAATGATGGTCGACCGCCTTGACCAGGTCTTGATCACTTTCCTGCTGCGTTCCTCGTTGGCCTGATCCACTTTCGTGATCAGATGATCGTCGACGAAGAATCCCTTTTTTAAGGATCTGGGCATGCCTTACTCCTATTTGGTGCCGCGGCGTTTTACGATTAATTTGGAAGAACTCTTGTTCTGGTTTCTGGTCTTGTATCCCTTTGTGGGTTTTCCCCACGGAGTGACGGGATGACGACCACCGGAACTTCTTCCCTCACCACCACCGAGCGGATGGTCGACGGGGTTCATCGCAACACCGCGAACTTTGGGTCTGTGACCTTTCCAACGATTTCTGCCGGCCTTGCCGTAGGAAATATTCTCATGCTCCAGGTTCCCGACCTGACCGACAGTGGCCACGTTGGTTGCCAGAACCTTGCGAACCTCGCCGGAAGGCAGCCGCAACAGGGCATATTTGCCCTCCTTGGCCACCAGCTGGGCATAGGCCCCGGCTGCACGGGCCATCTGCCCACCTCTTCCAGGATAGAGTTCGATATTATGAATGATCGTTCCCATGGGTATCTTGGCCAGAGGAAGAGCGTTGCCCGGCTTGATGTCCGCCTTGATGCCAGCCAGAACACTGTCACCGACTTTGAGTCCCACCGGCGCCAGAATATACCGCTTTTCACCATCGGCGTAGGTAAGCAGGGCGATGCGCGCACTCCGGTTTGGATCATACTCGATGGTGGCAACTTTAGCCGGCACATCCACCTTGGACCGCTTGAAATCGATGATACGGTACAGACGCTTGTTTCCACCGCCACGCCTGCGCGCAGTGATACGACCGTTGTTGTTCCGCCCGGCTTTTTTGGTCAGCCCCTCGGTCAGGGACTTTTCCGGGGTGGTTCGGGTCAACTCGTCGAACGTGGCGACAGTCTGATTCCGTCTCCCAGGCGAAGTGGGTTTCAATTTACGTACAGGCATGATTACACCCCTTCAAAAAAGTCGATTTTCTCTCCCGGGGCGAGGGTCACATAGGCTTTTTTATAGCCGCTGATTCTCCCCACCAGTCGTCCGAATTTCCTTCTCGCCCGGGGTCTGTACTTGACGACGTTCACGGTCTCGACGCTGACGCTGAAGATATTCTCAACAGCATTCTTGACGTCCACCTTGTTCGCAGCCGGATGAATGTAAAAAGCGACCTTGTTGTCGAGCTCTTTGAGCATGGTCGATTTTTCGGAAATCAGCGGCTTGATCAGTACTTGTGTATGTTCCATCTTACTTCAACCTCTCCTGGAGACGTTCCACTGCTCCCTGCTCAAGAATCAGCTGAGAATGCCGGAGGATATCATAGGTATTGACTGCTTCAACATTCAAGACTTCGATACCGGGCACATTGCGAGCGGAAAGACGGAGATTGTTATCGAGTTCAGACACAACAATCAAGGCTTTTTTTAGCTGCAGAGCGTCCTTGACGGCCAGGAATCCCTTGGTCTTGATTTCGGCAAGAGTAATCTTGTCGACGATCGTCAGATTTTCTTCGGCCAGCCGGGAGGAAAGTGCCATCTTTACGGCCAACTTGCGGACCTTTTTGTTGATCTTGAACCCGTAGTTCCGTGCCACCGGCCCGTGCACAACGGCACCGCCGCGCCACAGAGGTGAACGGGTGGACCCGGCACGAGCTCGGCCGGTCCCTTTCTGACGCCAGGGTTTCTTGCCACCACCGCGGATGGTGCCCCGGGTCTTCACGCCTACGGTCCCGGCTCTTTCTTTGGCCAGGTGGGCCCGAACAGACAGGTGCAGGATCTCGGGCTTGACCGGGATCTGGAAGACGTCCTCGGAAAGAGTGATCTCGCCGACTTCCTGCATTTCTTGCGAATATATAGTTACAGTTGCCATTCTGTGCCCCTTACTTCATCTTTCTGAGAATCACGATCCCTTTCTTGGGCCCGGGAATCTGGCCGCGAACAATCACGACGTTATCTTCAGGCCTGACATCCACGATTTCCGCGTTCTGACAGGTCACGGTCTTGTTTCCCATCTGGCCGGGCATTTTCTTGCCTTTGAAAACCTTGGCAGGCCATGCGCACTGACCGATGGCCCCGGGCACTCTGTGCACCTTTTCATGGCCGTGGGATGCGGGCATCCCGGCGAAATTCCATCGGCGCATGACTCCGGCAAAACCTCGACCCTTGGAGGTTCCGGTCACGGCGACTTTTTCACCGGACTCAAACATATCCACGGTCAGGGCCTGTCCGAGATCGTAGTCTGCAACGCTTTCCAGACGAAACTCTCTGAGGTGTTTGAAGAACCCGCAGTCCGCCTTACGCTGATGGCCTTGATCAGGCTTGTTCAGGCGATTGGCATCGCTCTCTTCAAAACCGACCTGCAGCGCGACATACCCGTCGGACTCAATACCTTTTTTCTGTACCACGGGACACGGTCCCGCCTGAATCACCGTCGCGGGAACAACCGTTCCGTCGTCGGCGAACACCCTCGTCATCCCAAGTTTTCTGCCAATAAGTCCCAATGTCTTCTTCATATCATCCTCTCAGCACGATGCTAGAGCTTAATTTCCACATCCACACCAGCGGGCAGATTCAACTTCCCAAGCGCATCGACGGTCTGCTGAGTGGGTTCCAGAATGTCCAACAATCTCTTGTGCACGCGCATCTCGAACTGTTCTCGAGACTTCTTGTCGACGTGAACGGAACGCAGGACCGTGTCCTTGTGAATCCGAGTCGGCAGGGGAATCGGTCCGGCAATACTCGCGCCGGTATTTCTGGCGGAATCGACAATCTCGGCAACTGCCTTGTCCAAGATACGATAGTCGTACGCCCTCAGCTTGATACGAATTTTTTCACTATTCATGGCTACCATAATATATCACTCCAAAATATCAGATCCGATTTTCACGCCTTTTTCTGCCTTTTACGGAGTCCGGCTGGTTTCCGGTTCCCCCGACGTCATGTCGGCCCCGGAAACATATTGGTTTTTCAAGGCATCAAGGTCCAAAAACCGCGTGGTATCCAAAAGAAGAGGCGCCGGCTCCTTCCTTTTCCAATCAACCTCTGTTGCTTTCTGTACGAGAACAGAGCCAGGGGAGCAGTCCTCGGCCACACCGTTTCAGCATGGCCGAAAAAGACTGCTCCCTGAACCGATTCTCTTATTTGCCCTTGGCCAGTTCCTCGGCCATGCTGGCCGGAACCTTGTCGTAGTGATCGAAGAGCATGGAGTAGGTTGCCCGTCCCTGCGTTTTGGAGCGCAGGTCTGTAGCGTACCCGAACATGCTGCTCAACGGGATATGGGCACGAATGATCTGGGTGCCCATTCTGGGTTCCAGATTAATGATCTTGCCCCGACGACCGTTCAGGTCTCCCATGACATCTCCGAGGTAATCCTCGGGAGTCAGCACTTCCACGAACATGATCGGCTCCAGCATGACGGGCTTGGCTTTGCGGCATGCTTCCTTGATGGCCATGGAGCCGGTAATGTAGAAGGCCTGCTCCGAGGAGTCCACTTCGTGGTAGGAACCGTGCACCAGGCGAACCTTGACGTCCACGACCGGAAATCCGGCCATGATGCCGTTCAGCAGGGCATCCCGAATCCCCTTGTCGACAGCGGGAATGTATTCCTTGGGAATGATTCCCCCGACGATCTTGTTCTCGAATACATACCCTCCGCCGGGCTCCTGCGGCTCGACTTCCAGAACCACATGACCGAACTGACCACGACCACCGGACTGCTTGGCGTACTTGGTGTTCGTCTCGGCCGGGATGGTGATGGTTTCCCGGTATGCGACCTGCGGCTGCCCTACATTGGCGTCGACCTTGAACTCACGGGTGAGGCGGTCCACGATGATCTCCAGATGGAGTTCGCCCATTCCGGCGATCAATGTCTGCCCGGTCTCTTCGTTGGTCTTGACCCGGAAGGAAGGATCTTCCTTGGCCAGCTTTTGCAATGCCTGGCTCAGGGAGTCACGGTCCGACTTGGTCTTGGGTTCGATGGCCACCTCGATAACCGGATCCGGAAAATCCATGGACTCAAGCAGAAGCGGACGCTTCATGTCGCACAGGGTCTCCCCGGTGCCGGTCTGCTTCAGTCCGACCGCTGCGACGATATCGCCGGCGTGGGCGACCTTGATGTCTTCACGCTTGTCGGCGTGCATCTTCATCAGTCGACCAACGCGCTCTTTCTTGCCGGTTACGGCATTGAGCACCGTGGTCCCGGCCTCGATGGAACCGGAATAGATACGCAGAAAGGTCAGGTGCCCGATAAAGGGATCGGCCATAAGCTTGAAGGCCAGGGCGGCCAAAGGCAGGCTGGAATCACACGGGCACTCAACCTCTTCGTCGCTGCCGACAAGCTTGCCCTGAATGGCTTCCACATCGTTGGGAGAAGGAAGATAGTCGATGACCGCATCCAGAAGCGCCTGAACACCCTTGTTCTTGAAGGCGGAGCCACACAGCATAGGACAGATCTTCAGTCCCACGGTAGCGGCCCGAACCCCGGCGACAAGCTCCTCAGGGGTCAGCTCCTCACCGGCGAGATACTTCTCGAGAAGGGCCTCGTCTTCCTCGGCAATGGATTCAACCAAATGCATCCGCCACTCTTCGACCGTGTCCGCGAGCTCTGCGGGAACGTCCTGGACATCGACCACTTCGCCTTTGGACTCTTCATCATAGATGAAAGCCTTTCCAAGAATCAGGTCGACAACGCCTACGAAACTCTCTTCGGCGCCGATAGGAATCTGAAGCGGCACCGGCTTGGCCTTCAGACGGTCCTTGAGCATCTCCACAACCCTGAAAAAATCCGCACCCGATCGGTCCATCTTGTTGACGAAGGCGATCCGCGGCACTCGGTACCGGTCTGCCTGACGCCACACGGTTTCCGACTGGGGCTCAACACCACCGACCGCACAAAACACGGCGACGGCGCCATCGAGAACCCGGAGGGCACGCTCAACTTCTACCGTGAAATCCACGTGGCCCGGGGTGTCGATAATGTTAACGCGATGGTCTTTCCAAAAACAGGTAGTTGCTGCAGAGGTAATCGTGATCCCTCTCTCCTGTTCCTGCTCCATCCAGTCCATGGTGGCTGCGCCGTCATGGACCTCACCAATCTTGTGAGACACACCGGTGTAATACAGGACCCGCTCGGTCGTCGTGGTCTTACCCGCGTCGATGTGGGCCATGATCCCGATATTACGCTGTTTTTCAATAGGTACAAGTTTAGACACGGTAACTCCTAACTACCAGCGGTAATGGGCAAAAGCTTTATTGGCTTCCGCCATCCGATGAGTATCGTCCTTTTTCTTGATGGCTCCGCCACGCCCGTTGAAGGCATCGACGAATTCCGAAGCCAGCCGAGCGGACATCCCTTTTTCACCCCGGGACCTGGAATAGATGACCAGCCACCGGAGGGCCAGCGCTTCCTGGCGCACGGGACGAACTTCCATGGGCACCTGGTAGGTGGCCCCGCCAACACGACGTGACTTGACTTCCATCTGCGGCTTGGCATTTTCCACCACCCGCTCAAAAGCCTTGATCGGCTCTTCTCCGACCTTTTCTCCCAGTTCCTCGACCGCCTTATAAAAAATCTTTTCGGCAATGCTCTTTTTCCCGTCGAACATGAGGCGATTGATGAACTTGGTCACCACACGACTCCCATACTTCGGATCGGGAAGCACTTCTCTCTTCGGAGCGGGTCCTTTCCTTGGCATCGTTATACTCCTCTACTTATTTCGGACGCTTGGTTCCATACTTCGAACGGCTTTTCCGCCGATCCTGCACTCCGGCAGCATCAAGCGTTCCACGGATGATCGTATAACGAACACCGGGTAAATCCTTTACACGACCGCCGCGGATCATAACCACGGAGTGTTCCTGGAGGTTGTGACCTTCACCGGGAATATAGGACGTGACTTCGATACCGTTCGTAAGGCGAACCCTTGCTACTTTCCGCAATGCGGAGTTCGGCTTTTTTGGTGTGGTGGTGTATACACGCACACAAACGCCGCGCCGCTGCGGGCACTGCTGCAAAGCAGCCCTTTTCTTGCTTTTGACCTGCGCGACCCGCTGCTTGCGGACCAACTGATTGATGGTAGGCATACTATTCTCCGTTCATATGACCGTTTTGAAACCGAGCCATATAAGGCGCTCTGTTTCTTCTTGTCAAGCACCATTTCCGGATGGCTTTCCTCCATCCCGGGCTGACGTTGCCAAAATTCTTCACGACTGAAAGAAAGAAGCCCGGCGCTGAAGCCGTCAGGACGGTTTCAGCGCCGGCCAGGGAAACCCACTCAGTCGAGGAGTCGAAGTCCTGAATTATTCATTAGATACCAGGGGATTGTACGAAAAACGGATCCCGTTCCAACTCTTCCAGGAACTTGTCCGGACTTTCGGGTTGCTCCGGAACCACAATCTCGCTCTCGACATATCCACGAAATCCGGTTCCGGCGTTGACCAGCCGGCCCACAATAACATTTTCTTTGAGGCCGTGCAGATAATCTTCCTTGCCCATCAACGAAGCCTCGGTCAGAACCTTGGTCGTCTCCTGGAAAGAGGCCGCAGAGATGAAGGATTCTGTGGACAATGATGCCTGTGTGATCCCGAGCACCATGGGCGCGGCCACAGCCGCCCGTAGACCGAGCTTTCTGCACTTGTCGTTCTCTTCCTTGAACCGAACCTTATCCACCTGCTCTCCGAGAAGGAAGCCGGTATCTCCGGAATCGAGAACGTTTAATTTTTTCAGCATCTGGCGTACGATGATTTCGATGTGCTTATCGTTGATATACACACCCTGGAAGCGGTACACCTCCTGCACTTCGTCCACCAGATACTTGGCCAGGAACTTTTCCCCCTGGGTGGAGAGAAGGTCGTGCAGGTCGGGCGTACCTTCCGTGAGGTGCTCGCCGCACTCCACAAAATCTCCTTCTCCCACGGTGACGTGCTTTCCCTTGGGGATCAGATAGGCGATGGGGTCGCCGACTTCCGGCGTGACAATGATCTTCCGTTTCCCCTTGGAATCCGGGCCAAAAGAGACCAGTCCGTCGATTTCGGACATAATGGCCTGATCCTTGGGCTTGCGCACCTCAAAGAGCTCGGCGACACGGGGAAGACCACCGACGATATCCTTGGTCTTTGATGTCTCACGCGGCTTTCTGGCAATAACCTCGCCAGCCTTGACCTCCTCACCGTCCTTGACCATGAGAATCGCTCCGACAGGCAGAGTGAACGCGGCCTGAGTATTGGTGTCCTGACGGACCTTGGCCACCCCGTTTTCATCGCAGATGGAAATCGAGGGCCTGAAGTTCGTGGACCGGTACTCCATGATGGTCAATGTGGCCCTGTTGGTCGCTTCATCGACCCGTTCCTGGACCGTGCGTCCCTCAACGATATCGGAGAAGCGGATGACCCCTTCCACATCGGTGACAAACGGCTCATTAAAGGGGTCCCACTCGGCAAGCAGGTCACCCTTTTTGACCTCGTCTCCGGACTCGAAGTAAATCTTGGCACCGGTGGGCAGGGGATAGCGCTCCCGCTCCAAACCCTGCTCGTCAACAACGCGCATCTGCCCGCTCTTACCCATGGCCATCAGCTCGCCGGCGGCATTGGTCACGGTCCGAACCCTTGAAAGGGTTACCCGGCCGTTATTCAGGGCCTTGATTTCGCTCTGCTCGACTTCCTTGGATGCGGTTCCCCCGATATGGAAGGTCCGCATGGTCAACTGGGTACCGGGCTCGCCGATGGACTGAGCTGCGATGATTCCCACGGACTCGCCTACATTGACGGCATGCCCCCGGGCCAGGTCACGACCGTAACACAGCGTGCACACCCCGTGGGGGCTACGACATGTCAGGGTGGACCGGATCATCATCGAGCTGAGTCCGGAGCGATCCAGTTTTTCCGCATATTCCTCGTCGATGATCGTGTTGGCCGGAATCATGACTTCGCCGGTCTCCGGATCATGGACATCGTACATGGTGGCTCGGCCGAGAACACGGTTGCACAACCGCTCGGTGATCTCTCCGCCCTTGGTCATGTGCGTGATCTCGATTCCGTCCACCGTACCGCAGTCGTACTCGTTAACGATGACGTCCTGGACCACATCGACCAGACGACGGGTCAGATACCCGGAGTTCGCAGTCTTCAAGGCGGTGTCCGCCAGACCTTTCCGGGCCCCGTGGGTCGAGGTGAAGTACTGCAGGACGGTCAGACCTTCCCGGAACGACGAGGTGATCGGCGTTTCGATGATTTCCCCGGACGGTTTGGCCATCAGGCCGCGCATTCCGGCCAGCTGACGCATCTGGTCCTGGTTTCCTCTGGCCCCGGAATTGGCCATCATGTACACCGGGTTGAAACTCTTGCACCGTTCGGTTCGATCGCTTTTTGGGTCCTTGACTACATCGGTTTCAAGCTCGCGCATCATCTCGTCAGCTACATCGTTGGTGACCTTGGTCCAGACATCGACGACCTTGTTGTATTTTTCCGTCCGGGTGATGATTCCCTCCCGGTACTGAACCCAGATATTGTCGACCTCGCTGGTCGCCTGGGCCAGAAGGGGCGCCTTCTTGGCCGGAATGGTCAGGTCCTTGACCCCAACGGTCATCCCGGCCCGGGTGGAGAACTCATATCCGATATCCTTGAGCCGGTCACACAGAATAACCGTGGCCTTGGTACCGGACAGGCGGTATGCCTCACCGACAAGTTTGCCGATGCCCTTCTTGCCCATTTCCCGGTTGACCATGGAGAAGGGTATATTCTCGGGAATGATCTCC
>JAWLGC010000059.1:0-15430 GCA_041685265.1 Desulfomicrobiaceae bacterium
GTACATCCTAATAATCACTCCATAAAACATACAGATAGTCGACATCTTATTCCCCATAAATTATTTTACTATTTCCGATACCACCACCCAACGATCCCGTCAAAAGAAGTTCCTGTCCACCCTGTTCACTCCCTCCCAACCGTCCTCCCCAGCACCTCCTCCACTTCCTGCACCTTCCCCTGCAACCGGTCCACAGCCCCGGTTCGGTCATCGATGGAGATGGAGGTCAGCACCCGCGGTGCCCGCTTCTTTATCAGGTTGTGGCAGCGCATGACGAGGTCCATAACCTCACCCTGTTCTCCCTCAATGGTGGTCTGCATGGCGCCGAGACGGTACTCAAGGCCGGAGGCGTCGATCAGGTCCACTACGGCTGCAATATGTTCCTTGACGCTTTCGCCGACTCCGAAGGGAACGACTGTGAAACTTGCCAGCATGGTGCACCTCTTTGTGTTACGTGTCTGAAATAAAGCACTTTCAAGAAAATTCTTTCACCAAAAAACCGATTTCCCCCCGCACCTTTCCAACCCTCTTCTCTGCGTTTCTTCCTCTGCGGCTCTGCGGCTCGAGCGAGGCTTTGCGAGCGGGCGTGTTGAGCCGCTTATGATTTATCAGACTCTGCCCACTTCTCCTGCTTCGCCTGCGCATGCCATCCCTGCCTCACCCGGTCATCCGCATCTTCAAGCACCGCCGCCAGTTCACGCTTGAGCCGACTCGGTGAACCGAGATCCGGGCACTCTCTCCCTACCAGCGGCACCTGCTCCTCTCCGCTGCCGTACATCCCGGTAACAGGGTTCACGCCGAATTCATGGTCATGCTTGGCTTTGATGGCCGGAGTCCTGCCCCAGGTGCCGTCCTCCCGGCGAATCACCTGCACGCCACTCCCGTATCCCTTGAGCAGCTCGTACATGTGGGCCACCTTAGCGGGCCGGGGGCGCATGGCTCGGCCCCGGAGCTGCTGCCAGGCGGTCAGATCCCGGGTGGCGGTGGCGTCGATGAGCACATTGGGGGTGAGCACGTTCCAGCCGGTCCTGGCCCAGCGGGAGACCACGGCGGTGTTTACGGGCAGGCCCGGGTCGTCCAGGATGCGGGCGGCCAGCTCGTAGAAATACTGTTTTCGTTCCCCCGAGCCCAGGTGGACGGCAACGTATTCCTCCACCCGGCCGTTCATCCGCCGCAACGTTGAGGGTTGAGCCCTGAGAAAGTCCGCTGCGGTCAGGCCGTACTGGAAGAACCGCTGCATGAGCTTGCGCACGGGACGGTACTCGAGGGTAAGACGCTCCAGAACAATGTTTCGCACCGGGGATGCATCCCAGGCCTGGACCTTGTGCCGCATATAGCGCAGCACGGTGTCCTGAAACTCGCCCGGGCGCGGGGCCCGGAGGTCATCCAGGCTTCCGGCGTAAAACCAGAGAATGAAAGAAAACCACCGGACAAGGTCTGCGTGTTCCGAACCCGAAAGCATCACCCGCTGGCCAAGGGTGGTCACAAACAGGTCCCCCAGTTCATGGCGCATGATTCGTGAGCGGATAAATTCGGCAACCTGCCGGGTTAACGGGTTTTGTTTTTGCACGGGCAGATACAGGACATCGGAAAGCACGGCCATGGGCACGACCCGGCCGTCTCCAAGCAGCTCGGCAAACACCCCGGCCACGCCCCGGTATCCCGGCCGTGACTCCTGGCGGTGCCGGGACAGTTTTTGTCCCCGGTCAAAAATGATGGCCCCGGTCACTGTGCGCGCTTCCCGCTCCGCAGCCAGAATGGCCCGCACCGTACGCACCCTGCCCTCGCCCATGGAGAAAAGCAGCTTTCGCAGAGCCAGAAACAGGCCGACCATGGTCACTGCCGAATCCGTTTGAAACCGTTTCATACGTGCTGTGGCCGCCTCCTTCCCGGAAACAGATTCCACCCCAAAAGAGGCTGTTCCGAATCCCTGGTGCTGCAGCATCGTTTCAAGATCAGGATCGCCGCACACAGGGCCGATCTCGGCCCGCAGCGTCCGAGCCGCATCAAGAATCCGTTCCAGACGGACCAGCTTTTCTTCCTCCTCACCTGGGGGTGCGGCCGCCCGCACCAGATCCCTGTCGCTCCAGCCGTTCAGCGCCTGGACCATGACCACCAGCCCGGCCATGGCCGGACCGATCCGCCCGGTTCCCTGCTCCCATTTCTCAAATCGCTCCTGCAACCGCTCGTCCCGATCAGACCGCCCCCTGTACATGCCAAGCAGTTCCGCTCCGATCATCATCCGATCTTCCATGGGCAGCGCTGCAAACCGTTCCCTGAGAAAGTCGTGCCCGACCAGATTAACAAGACTGCGCACCACTCTTTTGTAGGCTTCAAGCAGATCGCGAACGGTTTGCTCCCGCCGGGTATACGCAAAGGGCACCCCGAATCCGGCAAAGGGGGCCACAAACCCGCGACTGATCAGTTCCGGCAGCGGGGCCCGGTCCACCACACGCAGCCCAAGCTCCCCAAGCCGGGCCTGGTACGGGGCCACGGTTCCGGAAAAACCGATCACTCCCCGCAGACTCCCGTCTCCAAGCCACTCAGCCAGAATCCGGGTCATGGCTGATACAGAGGACCGTTTGCGCTCCACAATCTTGTGCACCTCGTCCAGCAGCACGAACTGGATATTGCCGCCCTGAAGGAATTTTTCCAGAACCTGAACATCCACCCCGTTTTGCTCCGGGTGTCCGAAACGGACCATGGCCGTGTATGTGGCAATCACGACGACCGGGTTCTCCCCGCCAGATCCGGCCTCCCGCTCCAGCTGCCCGGGAGGCCCGGCAAACACCTGTTCCCGAGAGAGACGCAATCCGATGGGGCTGAAGCAGAGCTCGTACACCCACTGCTGCTGATAGTTGACCGTGGGCACCAGAACCAGAATTTTTTCTCCGGAAGCGAGCATATCCAGCCAGTCCTGAATGCACATGGCCCCGATCAGGGTCTTGCCGCTGCCCGTGGGCGCTTCGATGACCGCGCCCTGGAACCCCATCTCCCGGAACATGGAGTAGGCCCGAACCTGATAGTCCCGCGGGGTGCCGGACCCGACCAGATCCGAATGGTACCACCGGCTGAGGTCCGTCTTCTGGGGGGAGCAGTCCGCGAAAAGGCGGGCCACCTGTATGAATCTGGGCCCGGCCTGACAGGTCAGGGAGGTCAGGGAGTTGAAAAACGTGATAAAGGAATCGGGCCGGGAGGCCACCGAGGCCACCCCGTGAAACCCCTGGGCCGCAAAGTAGGCGTGGAGCTCCTCCCCCACCAGGGCCCGCAGGATCTCGCTATCCAGGTTGATGGTGGTGTAGGGACGATTGGTGCGTCGGTACCGGTCCTCTACACGGTGCACGAACCCCTGTTTTTCCAGACGGTCCAGAATCCGGCCAAGGGAGGGAGCGTCGGGTTCGGCCAGAAGATGGCGGGCCCCAAACGCGGCCAGCACCCGTTCCTGTGATGCTGAGCCGTTCAGATCCGAGAAAAGATCAATGACCAGATCCTCTTTGAGCCGGTCCCGAAGGGTTTTGGACAGCGGAAGGACCAGGGGCACGGCCCGGGGAGCAAGGTCCCGGAGGCGGGTCAGGGGACGATGCAGGTGGAGCAGGTTGTCCAGTGCGGCCACGAGCAGTGGTTCCTGCCTACGGGACAGGGCGGACTGCACGATGGCCAGAGTCCGGGCATAGTACCGGGCCAGGACATAGAACATACGACGGCATCTGGGCCCGTCATGTTCGGCAATGGCCTTTTCCAGAGCGGGTTGCAGGCGGGAAATGAAAGGGGCGGCGTTCCAGTAGGATTTTCTGGAGAATTCGACTTCGCAGGTGTGGTCCATGGGGTATCCTTGCCGGCGTTGTGGGTATTTGCAGGAATTACGAACCTCTCAATTTAGCCCAAAACAATGGGACCTATACGACCTA
The DNA here is from genome assembly GCA_041685265.1 of Desulfomicrobiaceae bacterium. Taxonomy (GTDB): domain Bacteria; phylum Desulfobacterota; class Desulfovibrionia; order Desulfovibrionales; family Desulfomicrobiaceae; genus JAWLGC01. Next base: position 3,909 of record JAWLGC010000059.1, read on the forward strand.
AGCATCTCTTCGTTCGCGTATCTTCGCGTCCTTCATGTACAATGCTTCCCTCTTCTCCAGCAGCGTCTTCAACGTCTCGATAATCTCCGAAGGACTGAACGGTTTGGTGAAATACGCCTGTGCTCCGGCTTCTTCGGCCCGCACCCGAGTCTTGGGATCTCTCAAGGCCGTGATCATGATCGTCACCGGCGCCTCCGCTCCCAGCGCCTCCCGGACCCTGCGCACCATCTCCACCCCGTCCATTCCGGGCAGCATGATATCCACCAGCATTGCTTTTGGCCGGTGCTTCAACGCCATCTCCAGCCCCTGCTCTCCGGCAAAACCCTCCAGGCACACGAATCCGGCCCGCTCCAGCTTGATGCGCAACAGCCTCACCACATCCCGCTCATCATCCACCACCAGCACGTCCACTGCCATATGCACCTCCGGGGCATTTTGCCTCAAACCGCTTGCAGGGCGACTCAAGAACGGATAGGGAACGGTCTTTCACATAACGGCCGAACAATTCACCTCTTTTCAACTCCTTCCGTACCCGCACCATGCCCGACTCCAGCGAACTTTTCCAGCGCCACGGCGACCGCTTCCTGATCATGGATTTTGATCACCTCTTCACGGCAACCACCCTGCGCGACGAGATCTGGCTGCTGACCCGCGGCAAAGGCGATGCCGTTATGGATGCCCTGCAGACCGGATGCGCGCGGTTCGGGCTGCCCCACGCCCCGGAGCGGGAGCTGGACACCTTTTCCGGAGGGGAACGGGTCATACTGGCTGTGGTGCTGACCTGCGCGGTGCTGGATACATTTCGGCCCAGGGAGCCTGAGATTCTGCTGGTGAATATTCTGGAGACCCTGACGCCGCAGAACCGGGAGCGGGTGCTGGAACGATTTGCTGAGACCCTTGCTCCGCTCGGGGGGAAGATGTTCACGGGAATTGAGCCGGTGGCGGTACAGCTGGATAGCATCTGAAGTTACGCAGCTCTCCCTGACTGGTGTTCTTTAGGGCAACGCCTGTATTCTCCAGCTGTCATTCCCGTGAAAACGGGAATCTTAGACTTGTGGGCAAAGTCGGGCGTAGCCACCGGCGCTGAGATTCCCGCCCCCGATCGTGGTCGAGGGCAGGCTGTTCGCGGGAATGACTGCCTCTTATAAGGCCGATACCTGCGGCGTACATAACCTCAGTTACAGAATCTTCGGCTTCAACAAGGACATCTACCGAACCATGCTCACCATCACAAAGGGTGATCACCACCTGCCCACCCACGGCCTGACCTACCGCCTGGATGTCGATCTCCGACTCCAGGGAAAAAAAACCGTTTACTTCCTGCGCGGAGAAAACGGGGCCGGCAAATCCTCCTTTCTCAAGCATTTTGTTGTGCCCGGGTTACGCCTGCAATCCACGCCGTTTCTCTACGTGGGCCAGGACCTGGCCATGCAGGTCTATCCCATGCGGGCCGTGCTCGGCGTGCTCGACCTGCCCAGAAGCGGGCCCTCGCCTCAGGAAACCGTGTTGAGCTGGCTGGAGACAGGCAGCGCGGCCAGGGTGCTCATTCTGGACGAATACGATAAATATGTCGCAGAGGTTGCGCCTGCCGTGGAAAAGACCGGCGCCTTCATTGAGACCCTGATCATGGTCTCGCACACCGCTCCTCAAGATGCAGAACGGACGCTGTGCCGGACTTTTACCCACGGCCGGGAGCTTTTTCTTCATAAACACCGGGACAACACTTCCTTCACGGTGCAGGTTACGGAGAGAGTCTTATGGTGACGGCTAAAATCATCGGCCTGTTCTCGTCGATCTCCCTCTTTTTCTGGTTGTTCGTGTTCGGCCCCTGGTACGAGGCGGCCACCCTGCAGGGTGTTCTCCTCGTCCTGCTCCTGGTCTGGAACACTCGTAAATTTTCCCGCGCAGACACCATTGCGGCCGCAAAATTCCTGGGGCCCTTCGTGTTCATGCTTGTTCTGTTCGGAGCGATCTTCCAGTTCTTCGAGCTCATGGGACGCACCGATTGGATACAGGACTCCCTGATCAAGGGACTGGTGTTTCCCAACTCCTTTCTCTTTTTAAAAATCGTCCTGTCCTACATCACCTACCGGGACCTGATCCTCTTTCCCATGCCGTCAGAGCTGCGTACCACCCTGATCATCATCAAAGCCGCCTTGGCCAAGGGAGGGCGGGCCCTGCGACGATTCAAGCAGGACATCGAGGATTTTCCCCACTTTCACGGGAAAAAGACCATCCGCGTCCGTCTGCAGATGTACGGGTCCCTGATCATTGCCGCGTACATGTTCCTGTACTATGAAATCGAGACCATCACCCTGGTCCTGGCCAACAAACAACGTCACCTGAGGAGAGATACATGAAAAACGCCAAAACCGCCTGCATCGCCCTGCTGGTCGTGGTCTGTCTGATCACCCTGTTCATCCGCATTCCCCTGCCCAGCCGGGGCTACTTCAATGTCGGCGACATCGCCGTGGTCTTTTCCGGTCTGGTGCTCGGATTTCTGGTCCCGGGCCGCGGATGGCTGTGGGCCATTGTCGCCGGCGGCGTGGGATCGGCCCTGGCCGACATCCTGGGCGGATTCGCCATGTTCGCGCCGCTGACCTTCGTGGCCAAATCCCTTGAGGCCGGTTTCGCTGCCCTGGCCGTATCCCGTTCCGGTTTCGGTCACTATCTTTTCCTTGGCCTCGGGGGACTCGGCATGGTAGGCGGCTACTTCATCGGCGAAGTCATGATGCCCAACATCGGCTTCCAGGGAGCCGCAGCCGAGCTGCTTCCCAATATCATCCAGGCCGTGGGCGGCGCTGTGGGTGGAAGATTGACTTTTGCTGCATATCAACGGGTGATGAAGTAGCAGGGAGATGGGAAACAGGAGACGGTCTCCCTTCTCCCTCCCCGGCCCCCTTTCAAATTTTAGTCAAGGAGCTCCCCATGCACCACTCCGCGTTCCGTCTTGTGCTCGCCCTGCTGTCCATCTCCATGCTGCTGACCGGATGTCAGAAAGCCTATTATGCGGCCTGGGAACAGATGGGCAAGGAGAAGCGGCATCTGCTGGCCGATCAGGTGGAAGATGTCCGCGATGAACAGGGGCAGGCGTCCGAGGAATTCAAGGATGTGCTGACCCGGCTCAAGTCCATGTACGGATTTGACGGAGGCGAACTGGAAGCGTTCTATCTCAAGCTCCGGGACGACTACGACTCCTGCGCGGACCGGGCCGAGTCCCTGGAAGACCGTATCGACAACGTGAAGACCATCGGCGCGGACCTGTTCGCGGAATGGGAAAGCGAGATCGATATGATCTCCAACCCCACGTTCAAAAGTCAGAGTCGGAGCAACCTGACCGAGACCAGACAACGCTTCGCCAGGCTGGAGCGGTCCATGGACAAATCCCGGGCGAGCATGAACCCGGTGTTGCAGCAGTTAAACGACTATGTGTTGTACCTGAAACACAACCTTAACGCCCGGGCTGTGGGAGCGTTGAAGCAGGAGGCCGAGGATATCGAGCTGGGCGTCTCATCTCTGATTCGGGATATGCAGACCTCTATTACTGAGGCGGATACATTTCTGGAGCATTTCGAGAAAGGGTAACGGAAGTAACTGAAGGCCTTCCAACCCGGGGCGCTGCCCCGGGCTGTTATGTCATGCCCTTTCAGGGCGGAAGAAAGAACTGTATCCTCAGGGGCGCGTGCGTAACTTCAGTTAATACATCGCCCCCCCTGCCCGAACATCTTTTTCCATCTTCACGGAGGCTCACAAATGTCCACTCCTTCCTTCCGTCCCGTATTCATTCTCCTCATTTCTCTCGCTTTCTTCTCTGCTCCCCCTCTCCCTGCCGAGCAAAACGTTGTCATTACGGTCGGCGACTTCTCCTCGGGTTCCCTGCAGGGGTGGGAGGAAAAGGAGTTCCTCGGCAACACCCGGTACACCCTGGCGGAATCAGACACCGGCCGCGTTCTCAAGGCAACCAGTTCCGGTTCTGCTTCGGGCCTTTTTCTCGAACAGGAAATCGACCTGCGCAAAACCCCTTTCCTGAACTGGTCCTGGAAGATCGACAACACCCTTGGCAATCTGGACGAACAGTCCAAACCGGGCGACGACTATCCGGCCCGGATCTACGTGGTCAAAAAGGGGGGCCTCGCCTTCTGGAACACCCGGGCCCTGAACTATGTCTGGGCCAGCACCTCCCCTGCCGGGACCTCCTGGCCCAATGCCTTCACGGGCAACGCCATGATGGTCGCGATCCGTTCAGGTGATGCGCAGGTCGGGACCTGGGTGCATGAAAAAAGGAATATCCGGGAGGACTACAAGCATTTTTTCGGGAAGGAGATCGACGCTATCGACGCCACGGCCCTGATGACGGACACGGATAACGCGGACGGCCGGGCCACGGCCTGGTACGGGGATATTTATTTTTCGGCTGAGTAAGCCGACATTTTCTCTGATAAAGGCAAATGGGTCCCAAGTGAATTATAGCCCCCATGTCCCTCTTCCTTCGCGCTTCTTCGCGCCCTTCGCGGTAAAAGAATCTTACCCTGAAGGGAGGTTGGGAAACGATACGTAACATCTGCCGACAAAACAAAAAGGCTCCGAAGAACGTCAATGTTCTTCGGAGCCTTTTATTTCGTACCCGTCAAAAATCGCTACTTTTCGATAGCCGCCCGCACCAGCTCACCGAACTCGGTGCAGCCCACGGTCCTGGCGCCCTGCATCTGCCCGGCCAGGTCCACGGTCACGGTTTTGGCGTCGATGGCCGACTCCACGGCGTCGTAGATCAGTTTGGCGGCTTCAAACCAGCCCACGTGCTCCAGAAGCATGGCGCCGGACAGAAGCAGGCTGCCGGGGTTGGCCATATCCTTGCCCGCAATGGTCGGGGCGGTGCCGTGGGTGGGCTCGAAAAAGGCGAGTTTGTCGCCCATGTTCACCCCGGGCGCGAGTCCCAGCCCGCCGACCTGTGCGGCCAGTGCATCGGACAGATAGTCCCCGTTCAGATTGGTGGTGGCGATAACCGAGTACTGCTCGGGGCGAATGAGCACTTCCTGGAACATGGCGTCGGCGATACGGTCTTTGAGGATCACCGGTTTGGAGCCGCCCGCACCCGCTTCGGCCTCGGTCATGACCTTGTCCGCGAACTCCTGTGCTCCGAGTTCGTAGCCCCAGGTTCTGAACGCGCCTTCTGTGTACTTCATGATATTGCCCTTATGGGCCATGGTCACGCTCTCCTTGCCCTGAGCAACCGCGAACTCGATGGCCCGACGGATAAGCCGCTTGGACCCGTTTTCGGTCATGGGCTTGATTCCGACACCGGCGGAGGGATCAACCTTCTGTCCGAGTTCATCGTTCAGAAACGCGATGAGCCGCTCGGCCTCGGCACTTCCCGAAGCCCACTCGATGCCGGCGTACACGTCTTCGGTATTTTCCCGAAAAACCACCATATCCACCAGATCCGGACGCTTGACCGGAGATTCAATGCCTTTGAAATACCGGATGGGACGGATACAGGCATACAGATCCAGGGTCTGGCGCATGGTCACATTCAGGCTGCGGAATCCGGTGCCCACCGGTGTTTCCAGAGGTCCTTTCATGGCCAGCTCAGCCTGAGCCAGGGTGTCCAGGGTTTCCTGGGGAAGGTAGTTTCCGGTGGCTTCAAAGGCCTTCTTCCCGGCCAGCAGTTCCACCCACTCCAGAGTACGGCCATCCGAATAGGCTTTGGCCACAGCTCCGTCCAGAATGGGCCTGGCAGATGCCCAGATTTCAGCTCCGACACCATCACCTTCGATATAATAAACCTTCTTATTCATTGTCTCTCCTTGGCTCAGTCCGACCCTACCGGCCGGATCAGTGGTCTTGGGATTGGTTATGACGAAATTGAGCCTTTAATCAATTTTGCCGTCATTATCCAGTCACTTTTTTCACAATCCCCGGTGGAATCGCCCGGGAACCCTTGTGCAGGAACCTAAAAAAAATTAGTACCTTCTGTTACGCACCCAACCGTCACCTTTGCTGCTCTTTTAGAACCAGCGAGAAAATTCACCGGAGATGCGTACCATCCCTCAACAATTTACGGAGTACCAAAAGGAACCCGGGTCCGAACGTACCTGTAGATGCAGAACAACATTTTCCAGCAAGGAGCAATCATGAGCTACACCCTTACCTGGCACGGACACGCCAACTTTCAGATCGCGACCCCGGAACTGTCCATTCTCATCGATCCATGGTTCGAAGGAAACCCTTCCGCATCTCTGAAGGCCGCTGATGTCGGCAATGTAGACCTTGTTCTGGTAACCCACGACCATGGTGACCATCTGGGACAGGCCCTTGAAATCTGCACAACCACCGGAGCCGCCCTGGCCGCTCAGGTTGAACTGGCCGGACACCTTATGAAGCAGGGCGTGCCTCAGGAACAGGTCCTGAACGGGATCGGATTCAATATCGGCGGAACTGTCGAATACAAGGGAATCAAAATAACCATGACCCAGGCGTTCCACTCCTGTGAACGGGGGACGCCTGTAGGATACATCATCACTCTGGACAACGGATTCACACTGTATCATGCCGGGGACACCGGGGTATTTTCCAGCATGGCCCTGTGGGGCAGACTGTATCCCATCGACCTGGCCATGCTGCCCATCGGCGGGGTGTTCACCATGGACCCGAAACAGGCCGCCCTGGCCTGCCTTCTGCTGCGGTCCAAAAATGTCGTGCCCATGCACTGGGGGTCCTTTCCGGTCCTGGAGCAGGACACCGGAATGTTCGGCAAGCACCTGGAGCAGGATGCCCCGGGAACCAGCCTGCTGCACATGAACCCCGGCGATACCGTGGAGCTGGTGAAAAAAGAGGACTGAGTTCCGAAAAACAACGCGCGACCGTCCGCTTTCGGATATCCGAAAGCGGACGGCGCCTGGTCGCGCAACGTTATTTCCGATCATGTTCGTGAAAAAAATCCCATTGCCAAACCCGGCCCATCCATCTATGAGGTGCAAAATTGAAACAACGAGGGGGACAGATGGCGCTGAAAATGTTGCATATTTTTCGAAACACTCCCTTTGGCCGGGAAACACTGCTGCAGTCCTGCTATTTTTGCCGTACCGTTGATATTTCGTTGTCGGTCTACATTCCCACGCAAAAACAGTTCCTCATGTACTTTGACAATGATGCGGTCCAGGTGGACCTGGACAACTCCTATCTCTACTCTCCGGAATCGGCCAAAACCCATGCCTGCGTTCTCCTGGCCAAGGCGAATGTGGATGCGGCGTTCATTGATCCCCCCTCCTTCACTGCCTCGACCCTGCCGGACATCCCCACGGAACTCGATTTCATGTGCTGTCCGCGAAGTGTCAGCGACATGTCTTCCAGAATCGGACTCGGGCATATCGGCCCGCGGGTTCGACGTATCCTGAACACCGCCCATTTTCCGGTACTGTTGACCAGTGCCCTGCACAAGGAGTGGAAAAGTCTGGCCTGTTTTTTCGGAGGCTCGGCCAATTCCATCAAGGCCCTCAAACTGGCCCTGCGCATCAGTAACGCATCAAACCTTCCCCTGGATCTGGTTACCCAGGACGAAAAAAAGGGACAGAATTTCTACCGGAACATCCTTCACCAGGCCGGCCTGGAGAACGATCTGACTCACGGTATTCGCAACTGGCATTTTTTTCAGTCCAACTCCCTGCAGGAAAACCTGTACGACGTGCCCCACGACGCCCTGGCCGTGGCTGGAACACAGGGCCATTCCGGATTCAAGGACCTCATGTTCGGAAGCAAGATGGAAATGCTCCAGTCCCATCTCCCGAACCCGATGCTGGCGGTCGGGCCGAACTGCAACCTGCCGCTCTTGTAAACTTAAGGATGCCGGAACATCCGACAAAATACGCACTCCCTAGGTGGCGCCCTCCCCGGAAGCGAAGGGCGGCACCGGAAAGCTCAACCGGGCCAGCACCAGAGCCAACAGGAAACCTAAAATGAGCCTCGAAATAGTGCGACATTTCATCACGACACTCCTTCCTGATTTCAAACGCAGCCTCGCAGCCTTCATCTGCACCGCTGCCGTTTGTATCCATCCTGTCTTAGGAAACGCCCGAACTCTGCAGACTGCGTTGCCGGAACCCGGGGCCAGTCAAACCGTCAGCCTGTACTTTGAAAACGATCTGTTCGGAAACACGGACCAGCATTACACCAATGCCGTCAAGCTGACCTGGCAAAGCAAGGACCTGAAAGAGTACCGGGATGACATCAGAATTCCCGAATGGGCCTTTCCGATCATCGACCAGGCTCCGCTGGTCAACGACCCCGAAGCCCTGCACAATATCGGCCTCTCCTTCGGACAGAATATCTACACCCCATCGGATATCGAAACCACCGAACTCCTCGAAGAGGATCGGCCTTATGCCGGTTTTCTATACTTTTCCCTGGCCCTGCACAGTAAAAACGAAACCGTCCTGGACACATTGGAGTCATCCTTTGGGATCGTCGGACCCTCGGCACTGTCCGAACTTTCCCAGAACACGGTCCACGAGGTACGCGGGCTGTCCACAGCCAAGGGGTGGAACAATCAGCTTCATGACGAGCCAGGCCTGTTGCTGACCTGGAAAAGAAGCCTGCGCATACTACGCCGGGATCTGGGTTTCGGCCTGGCCTGGGATCTTATCCCCCACATGGGGGTCACGCTTGGAAACGTCGCCACCTACGCCAACGCCGGCGGCGAAATCCGGATCGGATACAGGCTGCCCTATGATTTCGGGACATCCCTGATCCGCCCGGGCGGGTCCGTATCAGCCCCGAGCAGCAAAAGGGATCGCAGACTCCGCCATGGCATCGGGGTCCATCTCTTTGCAGGAACGGACGGCCGGGCGGTGCTGCATAATATCTTCCTGGATGGAAACACGTGGCAGGACAGCCACAGCGTGGACAAAAAACATTTTGTGGCCGATATCAGCCTGGGAGCGGCTCTGACCTACAAGGGACTCTCTTTGAGCTACTCCCATGTCTACCGGACCAGGGAATTCAAGGGGCAGGAGAAGGGCCAGACGTTCGGATCACTCAATCTCGGCTGGACTTTCTGACGTCACAGGCTCCGGGGAAATCTCGGTGGACCGCCTGGCCCGTTTGGACTCAATGACAATCGTCCTGGAATTGTTGATCAGATCCGAAAGGCGATAGGAATCGAGTTTTTCAAACATGACCCTGCCGGCCTCGATCCAGATGGTCTGCGTCACACATTCTCCCGCCTGGGAACATACGCCGCATACCGGGGAAACGCATTCGGCGCACTCCGTGAGGGCACAGCTTTCCTCCAGAGCCCGAACCACATCACCTATGGTGATCTCCTCCGGGGCAACGGCAAGGGAGTGTCCCCCGTGAGGGCCACGCTTGCTCGTGATGTATCCGGCCTTGCGCAATTCACTGATCAGCTTTTCCAGGTACTTTTTTGAGATCTTCTGCCGGGTGGCTATATCACCAATATTGACCGGGCCGCTGTTGCAATGCAGAGCCAAATCTATCAGCATTCTGGTTCCATACCGGCTGCGTGTGGTCAATCGCATGGCATTGTCTCCTCAAAAAACAATATACTTTAAAAAAATTGGACACGAACGTGTATGACTCTGATTCATCATCTTCATTTTCCGAAATTTCTTACCCTGAATTACCGAGTACGTCTAGCATGACAGAACCACGGCGGAAAAATTGATTTCCCGTTTCACCCGGAAATATCATCCGGCCCCACACGCCAAAAAGCCCGGCTGCGTCACGACGCAACCGGGCTTTTCAATACTTACCGGAACCGAAATCAGCCAATGGTTTCCTTGACTATTTTCAGCAGTTCCGCCCGGTCAAAGGGCTTGGACAGAGAGGCCACCGCCTTGGGCACGGCATACTTGTTCCCGGTCAGTCCGCTGATAACGATGACAGGAATTCTGCTCAACGCACCCTCTTCCTGGGTCAGCTTGCGGTAGAAGCGCGGCCCCCACTCCTTGGGCATTTCCAGATCCAGGGTGATCAGATCGGGATTTTCGGCCCGAACCATTTCCAGTCCGTCTCCACCGTCCGCTGCCGTGCAGGTCGTATACCCGTTGTCCTGAAACAGATCCTGAAGATAGGAAACGATGTTCGGATCATCGTCAATGATCATGATCTTCTTAGCCATGTCAGACCTCGCTGGGTTAAAATTTACCCGGCCGTTGGAACCGGATATTTTATTGCTGTGAACTGTATTCCGTCAGATCGCCGGGGTGAAACAGTCCCGCACCTTCCGTTTTTCAAAGGGTGCCGGTTCAGATCTTGTCCGGTCGATTCACACTGGCCACGGGACAGGTGGCCCGCAGCAGAACCTGCTCCAGGGTGCTCCCGAAGGCGGCCTTTTCCGCATCGATCTCATGGGTATGGTGCGCCATGATAATCAGGTCGGCCTGCTTTTCCCGGGCGAATTTGACGATCTCCACATAGGGAATCCCTTCCCAGACATCGATGTCATACTCCTTGAACCCATCCATCTGCCAGACATACTTTTCCCGGATCTTTTTCCGGGCGGCCATGACCTGGTCCTCGATGGCATCCTGATCCGGAGATTTTCCGGCATGGACCCCGGTGATATCCACGGCGTGGAACAGATTCAGGGTACAACCCATCTCTTTGGCGGTCTTTAAAGCGAACTGGAATGCGCTGTCAGAGGCTTTGGAGAAGTCCGTGGCAAACACGACATTGGAGAAACCACCCCAGTAGGATGCCGACGGACGATTCACGACCAGAACCGGACAGCGGGACGACTTGGCCACGGCCTGCAGGGTGGACCCGGCCACACCGCGCCGGTGGGATTCGGGAATCTCGCACGCGGTAGTGCTGGCGCCCATAACGATGAGATCCGCATCGATCTCCCTCGCCTTACGCAGCACTTCCCGGTAGGGAACGCCGGTACCGGTGGCGAGCTCACATTCCGGACAGTCGGCCAACTGCTTTTCATACGTTGTCTTCAGCTCTTCCATAACCCACTGGTTGTAATCCTCATCAGCCTCCACCTGATCTCCAGTGCGGACATCGGTGACAGTCTGGCTGTAGCCCCGGGACGGGACACCCAACACATGAAAGGTGACCAGTTCCGCCGAATACCGCTCAGCCATGTCAAAGGCGACTCTGGCAGCAGCATCACAGCAGGGGGATGCGGACGTGGCGAACAGAACTTTTGTAAACACGCGGGACCTCCTTGATTGCGTTATCGCGAGGGGTGAACGGGTGACCAGGCACCCGTTCACAGGGGATGTACGATTATTCCTCCGGCTTCAAGTGCTCGGGGACAATAACCATATCCAGAAGCAGGGGCTTCAGGAAGGTCCACCTGATACCGATATCGAACTCTTCCTCGAGGTCCCGGATCGCATCCCAGCAGTTATGACAGGGAGCGATGACCAGTTTGCAGCCGGTGGCCAGAATCTGATCACGTTTCTTTTCCAGGGCCTTATTACGCTGCTTGCGGTATCGCCCGATGCCGTTGAATCCGCCACCGCCACCGCAACAATAGTTGTGGTCGCCGTTGGGGG
>JAWLGC010000172.1:0-3740 GCA_041685265.1 Desulfomicrobiaceae bacterium
ATCCGGGTCTACGGCGTATATCCCGACGGGGTACCCTTTGCCATCCTGCTGGCCAACCTGCTCAGCCCCCTCCTGGACCGCGTGCGTCCCAAACCTTTCGGAGCGAAATAGCCATGCGTGAAATCATCAAGATGATCGTCGTCCTTTCGGTGATCTGTTCCGTTTCCGGATATGTCCTGGCCACTCTCAAGGAGGCCACCAAAGGACAGATCGAGGAGCAGGTTCTGACCTATGTCCAGGGCCCGGCCCTGCTTTCCGTGCTCACGGACAACGACAACGACCCCATCGCCGACCGCAGGAAGCTCGAGGTCGAAGGCCGGGAAACCCCGATCACGGTTTTTCCCTCCATCAAGGACGGTAAACTCGTGGCCGTGGCCATGGAGAGTTTCGGTATCGGCTATTCCGGCGATGTCGGGGTCATGGTCGGATTCGACGTGACCGAGGATCGCCTCCTGGGCATCGGGATCACCACGCAGACCGAGACCCCGGGCATCGGGGACGCCATCCTGCGCCCGGACTTCACGAGTCAGTTCCAGGACCACGGCTTTGACAAGCTGGCCTACAACTCCAAAGGCGGGGATCTGGATGCCATTTCCGGGGCCACCTACTCCTCGGCCGGGACCATGGAAGCGGTTCAGAAAGCTGTCGGACTGTACGGCAAAATCAAGGACCAGATCCTGTCGGCCTGGAAGTCGTAACATTTACAAAGCGAGGAAATCATCGTGAATCGCATCTTCAAAGAATTCGCCAAAGGACTTTGGACCGAGCTCCCGCCGTTCCGAGTCCTCCTCGGGCTGTGTCCGACTCTGGCCGTAACCACCAGCGCTTCCAACGGCCTGGGCATGGGGTGTGCGGTCATCTTTGTCCTGGTCATGTCCAATCTGATCATTTCCACCATCAGAAAAATCATTCCCCCCAAGGTCCGTATCGCCTGCTTCATTGTTATCACGGCCTCCCTGGTCGTCACCGTGGAGCTGCTCATGCAGGCCTATGCCTACCCGCTGTACCAGCAGCTGGGTATCTTCGTGCCGCTTATCGTGGTCAACTGCCTGATCCTGGGCCGGGCCGAGGCGTTTGCCTCCAAAAACCCGATCCATCTGTCCATCGTGGACGCGCTGGGCATGGGCATCGGGTTCACCCTGTCCCTGACCTTCCTGGGCGGGGTCCGGGAACTGTTCGGCAGCGGCACCCTGTTCGGACAGCAGATCATGTGGTCCGCATATGAACCGTTCACCTTCATGATCAAGGCTCCGGGAGCCTTTGTCTGTCTCGGACTGATCCTGGCCGGCATGAACGTGATCACGGCCATCATCAACAGACGCCACGAGAATCCGGTGCCCAAGCAGCAGAACGGTGGGTGCGATTCCTGTGCATCCTGCGGCGCGTGCAAGCAGTAGACTGAAACCCCGGTTTCAGTCTCGGTCTGATCACGTATAATCTTCGAAAACCATCGTCCGAGACCGGTCGTATCGAGGAACCAACATGGAATATTTTCTGTTATTCATATCAGCCATTTTCATCAACAATATCGTCCTGGTGCAGTACCTTGGCGCGTGTCCGTTCATGGGCACCTCCAAATCGATCGAGGTCGGGCTGGGCATGGGCGGCGCAGTCATCTTTGTCATGCTCATGGCCACGGCCCTGACCTGGCCCATCCAGCAGTACGTTCTGAACCCCATCGGGCTTGAATACCTGCAGACCATTGTCTTCATTCTGGTCATTGCCTCTCTGGTCCAGTTCGTGGAGATGTTCCTGAAAAAAGCCGTCCCCCCCCTGTATCAGTCCCTGGGACTGTTTCTGCCCCTGATCACCACCAACTGTGCGGTGCTCGGTGTGGCCATCATGGTCCAGCGCAGCGACTACTCCTTTGTGAAATCCATGGCCTTTGCCCTGGCATCCGGCATCGGTTTTCTCATCGCCCTGGTCATCATCTCCTCCATCCGGGAGCGCCTCGATGTGGCTCCGGTGCCCACGTCCATGAAAGGCACCCCCATCGCCCTGATCCTGGCCGGCCTGATGTCCCTGGCCTTCTTCGCCTTCCAGGGAATGGCGTAAGGCAGGAAGGGTTAAGGTTTAAGAGTTAAGGGTTAAGGGTCTATCAATTGGGAAATGGTGGAAGTCGACAAGGTTTCAGGTGTTAGGTTTTAAGTTTTAGGTTTTAGGTTTTAGGTTTTAGGTTACGGAAAAGAACAGCATCTTTGCAGCCGGCCTGCATGACAGCACCTCTTAACCCTTAACCCTTAAATCTTAACCCTTAAGTCTTAAATCTTAACCCTTAAAACTTTACCCTTGTTCCACCCGACCCACAAGATACCATAGGATACCAAATGGTTACTTCATCGATATTAATACTGTTCGGTCTAGGATTCACAGCGGCGGCCATTCTGGCGGCGGCGTCCAAGATCCTGTACGTCAAGGAAGACCCGCGTGTGGCAGCGGTTGAAGCGTGCTTTCCCGGGGCCAACTGCGGCGGGTGCGGCTATCCCGGCTGTAATGCTGCGGCTGCGGCCGTCGTGGCCGGTGACGAGCCGCCCGAGGTATGCGTGGCCGGGTCCATGGAGATCGCCGAGGCCGTGGCCGGCGTTATGGGCATGTCCGTGGAATACCGGGAACCGAAAGTGGCCGGTCTCATGTGCACCGGCGGCGGACGGGCCAACCTTATGTACGACTACGAAGGGGTTCGCGACTGCCGGGCCGAGGCCATGATGTACGGCGGGGAAAAAAGCTGCGGCCTGGGCTGCCTGGGGCTTGGCACCTGCGTTCGGGCCTGTCCCTTTGACGCCATCCGCCTGGGCGAGGACAAGCTGCCCATCGTCAACCCGGTCCTGTGCCGATCCTGCGGCGTGTGTGCCGATGTCTGCCCCACCGGGGCCATCACCATTCAGGGCATGACCGCGGACCTGCTGCACTTCAACAAACTCATCGACTGTCTGGCCCCGTGCATGCAGAAATGCCCGGGCCAGATCAATGTCCGCGACTACATCCAGCAGATGAAGAACGGGGACATGCAGGGCGCACTGCTGACCATCAAGGAGCGCAATCCGTTCCCCCTGGCCGTGGGCCGCATCTGTCCCGCACCCTGCGAGACCATCTGCCGCCGAAACATTGTGGACGAGGGCGTGGCCATCCACACCCTGCTGCGCCACGTTGGCGACTGGGAAATGAACTCCGGGTCCCGCGTTCCGATCCCCTGTCAGCCCGACACCGGCCGCAAGGTGGCCATCATCGGCGGCGGCCCCGCCGGTCTGACCTGCGCCTATTTCCTGCGCCGCCTCGGACACGCCCCGGTCATCTTCGAGCGGGAAGAGATTCTGGGGGGCATGCTCCGTCACGCCATCCCGGACTTCCGGCTGCCGAGCAAGGTTATCGACTGGGAAATCCAGGGGATCATGGAACTCGGTATCGAAGCCCGCACCGGCCAGGAGCTGGGCAAAGACTTCACCATGGACTCCCTGACCGAGGAAGGATTCGAGGCCGTGTTCCTGGCCACCGGTGCCTGGAAAACCCCGGGTCTGAACATTCCCGGAAATGACGCCGCCAACGTTGTCGACAGCGTGGACTTTCTGACCGGCGTGGAAAGCAGATACAGCGACCTGTCCGGCAAGAAAGTCGTGGTCGTGGGCGACACCAACACCGCCACGGACGTGATCCGCTCGGCAGTACGCCTGGGGGCCCGCAAGGTGACCGCCCTGGTGCCCTGCATCCAGCGCAAGATGTCCGCCAACAAGGACGAGATCGAA
>JAWLGC010000060.1:0-11788 GCA_041685265.1 Desulfomicrobiaceae bacterium
CTGGATCAGGTGCCCGAGGGGGGCAGCCAGGGCATCTCCACCTGCATCGACGGCCTGGACGCGTTGCTCGGCAACGGGCTGGTTCCGGGGGGAATCATCCTTCTCGGGGGGGAGCCCGGAATCGGGAAATCGACCCTGCTGCTCCAGCTGGCGGCCCGGGTGGCCTCCTCAAAGCAGGAGACCGTGTACGCTTCGGGCGAGGAATCCCTGGGCCAGCTCCAGGGCCGGGCCCGTCGTCTGCAGGTCCTTGACTGCGGACTGGCCGCCCTGGCCACGACTCGACTTGACGACATTCTGGACCTCATGGACCGCCCTGCTCCTCCGGCCCTGATCATCCTGGATTCGGTGCAGACCATGGCCTCGGCCCAGGTGGACGGCATTCCCGGAAGCGTAAGCCAGGTCCGGGCCGTGGCCACCCAGATCATCGAAAAGGCCAAGCAGTGCGGCACCGCCGTGGTCCTGGTGGGGCATGTGACCAAAGAAGGACAGATCGCCGGCCCCAAGCTCCTGGAGCACATGGTGGACACGGTTCTGTATCTGGAAGGGGACAAGCAGCACCTGTTTCGGATGCTCCGGGTGGTCAAAAACCGGTTCGGTCCCAGCAACGAACTGCTCCTGTTCGAGATGCAGTCCAAGGGCATGGAGGTGGTCCACGACCCGTCCACCTTCTTTCTCCAGGCCCGGGACCCGGGGTTGAGCGGCACGGCCCTGGTCATGGGCATGGAGGCCCAGCGCCCTTTTGCCGTGGAGGTGCAGGCCCTGGCCACCAAGACCTTTCTCGCCTTTCCCCGGCGAACCGCTCTCGGGTTTGACTCCAACCGTCTCAACCTGCTTCTGGCGGTTATGGAGAAACGACTGCGCATCAACACCGGCCAGACCGACATCTACGCCAAGGTCGGAGGCGGTCTCCGGCTGCAGGACCCGGGTATGGACCTGGGCCTGGTGGCCGCGGTGCTGTCCTCCTTTTACGACCGTGCCCTGCCCGAAGGAGCGGTGTTCTGGGGAGAAGTTGATCTGAACGGCCAGATCCGCCCGGTCTTCGGCCAGGATATGCGCCTCCGCCAGGCCAAAAGAATCGGGTACGATCCCATTTTCTGCCCGACCGGCAACAAAGGGAAAGGGAGCAGGGGGTGGAGCAACCTGGTGGAACTGCAGCGGTATCTGTTCGGGAAATGATTTCAGGTAACTATTCAGGTCAAAATTTTACTGATTCAAGAGCCTGAAATTCAAAGCAAAATCTGAATACCGGACGATACATTCAAGAAATTTGAGAATTTAAGAAATTTAAGAAATTGAAAGAGCAGGCGCTAACGTCTTATAATACCATTTTTACTTTGTTTCGACCCTCACCCCTTTCGCCTCCTTCAACGCTTCTACCTCCCCTGGATCCCTGCGTTCGCAGGGATGACATTTTTAGCAACGTCCCTGGTCAAAGCTGTCATTCCAGCGAACAGCCTGCCCTCGACCACGATCAGGGGCTGGAATCCAGGGGAGGTGAGAGAAAGAATGGGGTATAAGGGTACGGTGAGGCTGGCCCCCTGTGGGGTCAATATAAAGTAAAAATGGTATAATTTCTTAAATTTCTAAAATTTCTTAAATTTGAAATTTCTAATTTTGTAAAAAGGGCCTGAATAGTTACGATTTCAGAATACCCGGCATAAAAAAAGGGACCCCCGAAGGCGTCCCTCTTCCCCATTCACATCAGGCATGACCGATTCCGATCATTCCCTGACGTCCACGACCTCCAGGCCGAATTCCTGGATCTGCTGCGGGGGATCAAAAAACAGGATCATGAACGGGACCTCGGTGCCGGGGCGAATCAGCCCGTCTGCCGCATCCGGAGTCTGCCCGGGCTGCAGGGCCGCGTCCAGACCCGCCCGGTCCAGCACCTGGAGTTGAAACAGGGACACGGTGGAGCCGCACCCGGTCCGGCCGGAGGTCACTTTCTTTCCGGCTGCATCATACAGTGTGGCCTGGACAACGATTTCCTTCAAGGGTGCACTCGAACCGTTCAAGGCCTTGCCTTCCAGAACAAAGAGCTGTCCGACCTTTTCGTTCTTCACAAAATACTGTTTGATCGAGCTCAAAGAGATCTTCTCAAACCCCTGCTGCTCCTGCTGTTCTGCCTGTCGAACCACCGGCGGCGCCGACGAGCCCGTGGCCATGTCCATGATCCGCCGCGGCAGATCCGGATACAGATACAGAGCAGCAGCCGCACCGGCACAGATCAGCAGCACAACGAGCAGAACGATTCTCAGTCTGCTTTTCCCTTTGTCCTCGGACGCCTGTTCATCTCCCCCGACGGATTCGGACCCGAAGTCCGTAGAGTCCGATTCCCGAAGCACCGGTTCCTGCGCCTGCGCAGCAGGGGTCTCGGGCCGGGCAGCGGACTCTGCTCCAGCATCCGGTCCCTGGTCCTCGCCGACCGGGGCAGGGGCAGCTGATTTTTCCGCCGGAATTTCAGGAAAAATCTTGAAGACATGTTTGCACTTGGTGCACCGCACCGGCGTGCCTTCCGGCCGGGCCTTGTCATCCGGGACCTTGTATTTCGTACCACATTCAGGGCATTGAATAACCATCAGTCGCCTCCCCGCACGTTTCTCTTCAGTCCATTTTGAGATCAAAAATCCCGGCACGATTTCGATACCGTTCGGCATAATCCAGGCCATAGCCGACAATAAACCCTTCACTGAGAGCAAATCCGGGGTAGTCGACAGTCACGTCATGCACTTCCCTGCGCTCGGTCTTGTCAACCATGGCCGCAATACGAATGGATTTCGGCCCGCGGGCGGCCAGAACTTTTCTGAGGTACTGCATGGAGTGCCCGGTGTCCACAATGTCCTCGATGATCAGAACATTTCTGTCCCTGATATCGATTTCCATGTCCTTGGAAAAGACCATCCTGCCGGACCGCGAGGTCTGGTCGGAATAGCTGGCCAACCGGACAAAATCGACCTGGAGATCGACCTGATCGTCGATATGACGAACCAGGTCACTGAAAAACACGAACGCTCCCTTGAGCACGCACACGGCGACCACGGAGTCCCCGCGGTAATCTTCGGAAATCTTTCTGCCGAGTTCCCGAACCCGGGACCCGATCTCCTGATCACTGAAAATTTCCTGAAATTCCATTATATCTCCATGTTAATTTTTAAAATGCAAAATCTTCTGTACCTATTCAGGTATCTGTTACCGGATTAAGGGGATTATGCTCCTTCGTTGCAGAGTACCAGGATTACCGGGCCTCTGCCGGTACTCCTGGTACTCCCCTTATTCCCTATGATCCTGAGGCGTTTTATCTCAGGTGAATACGTACAAGATGCTATTCATCCAAAAGATTATCCACAATCCGTTCCAGCATGGCCGGGCGGATCAATCCTTCGAAGGTGAAGGCGATCTCGCCGGCCTGATCAAAGACGATCAGCTTGGGAATGCCGGCCACGGCGTAGTCGATGCCCACTTCCCGGGTGCCCAGATACAGAGGATAGTTGACCTTCTGCCTGTCCAGATACTCGTTCATCATCTGTGGATCGTGGTCCATGGACACCCCGATGATGGTCACCCGGTCTTCGGGATACCCGGTACGCATCCTGACGAGCTCGGGAATCTCCTGTTTGCACGGACCGCACCAGCTGGCCCAGAAGTTGAGCACGACCACCCGGCCCTTTTCGGCGGTCAGAATGTTCTGAAGATCCGAGGTTGAAACCACGGGCAGCCCCGCTCCTGCGGCGGTGGAAAAAAATATCATCACCAGCACAAATGCTGAAAAAAACGTCCGCATCCTGAACATGTTCACCTCGTTTCGACCAGGCCGCACAGCCGCTGCGCCAGCTTTACCGCTTCCACGGCATCCCGGGAGTATCCGTCCGCACCTATTCTGCGGGCAAACTCCTCGGTAACCACCGCGCCGCCGACCATGACCCTGCAGTTGATGTTGCGCTCGGCCAGAAGGGAGACGGTGTCCTCCATTCTGGTCATGGTGGTGGTCATCAACGCAGACAACCCCACCAGTGGAGCATTGTGCTCCTGAACCGCGTCAACGATGGTCTTTGCCGGAACATCTTTGCCCAAGTCAACCACTTCAAATCCATAATTACGCAGCATAAGGCAGACAATGTTCTTGCCGATATCGTGGATATCCCCTTCCACCGTGGCCATGACCACGGTCACCCGGGCCTTGGCCCCGTCCTTTTCCAGCAGGGGCTTGAGCAGCTCGAAGCCGATCTGCATGGTTTCAGCGGAGAGCAGCAGCTGGGGCAGAAAATATTCCTTGCGTTCGTATTTTTCACCAACTTCGGAAATGGCCGGGATAAGCTCCCCGTCAACCAGATCAAAAGGTTCCTTTCCGGCATCCAGTTCCTCCTGGAGCAGACCGGTGATCTTTTCTTTAAGCCCCTTGACCACGGCCGCATGGACCCGGGAAACCGCACCGGAATCATCCCTGCCTGAAGACCCGCCTTCCACGGTGGAAGTCGTTCTGGACGCGGTCCATCCGGAAAACCGGTTGATGAACGACTCCGCCTGCGGGTCCCGGCCAAGGAGTACTTCGGACGTAAGCAGGGCCTCCTGGATGGATTCGGTATTGGGGTTGGCGATCACCGCGCCCATACCGGCAGCCATGCACATGGACAGAAAATGGCCGTTGAGCAGTTCCCGGGCCGGCAGACCAAAGGAGATATTGGACAACCCCATGGTCGTGGTCACCCCCCACTGCCTGCGGCACTCGGCAATAACTTCCAGACACGCCGCTGCAGCCCGGGGTTTGGAAGACACGGTCAGGGCCAGGGCGTCGACCAGGATCAGCCGGCGGGGTATGGACAGCCGGTCCGCTTCCTCCAGAAGCTCCTCGATGATGACCAGACGTTCCGCGGCCGTAACCGGAAGCCTGCGACCCTTGAGGGGTAACAGGATAAACGGGGCCCCGTAATCACGGCACAAGGGGCCGAAGGTCTCCATCTTGCCCGGCTCCCCGCTGATGGAGTTGACCAGGGGCGACCCCGGATAGGCGTCAAGGGCCGCTTTCATGGCCTGCTCGTCGCTGGTATCCAGGCAGAGCGGGGTGTGCACCCGGGAGATCAGGGACCGGACAAGGTCAGGCAGAAGCTGCTGCTCGTCGGCCATGGGCGCACCGACATTGACGTCCAGAATAGCGGCCCCGGCCTCGACCTGTTCCGCGGCCAGTTCCAGGGCCCGGTCGATCCGCCCTTCCTGCAGCTGGGCAATGAGATCCTTTTTGCCGGTGGGATTGATCCGCTCCCCGATGATTCTGGTCGGCACATGAAACCCCACGGGCACGGACCGGGTCCGGGAGGTCAGCACCAGACAGGGGAGAGCGTCGCTCGCCGGAGCTGCCGGCACCTTGTCCGCACAGGCCGTGCGCAGAGCGCGGATATGGTCGGGAGAGGTCCCGCAGCACCCGCCGAGGCAGGTCGCACCGAGTTCGGGAAAAGCAGAGGTCTGCTCGGCAAAGGGACCGGGCTTGAGCTTGAACACGGTTCGGCCGTTCTCGAGCTCGGGCAGTCCTGCATTGGGCTCGACCAGAAGCGGGGTCTCCAGGCGTTCCCCCATGGCCCGCACCACATCCAGCAGCTGTTCGGGGCCGGCGCTGCAGTTGGTGGCCACCAGATCCACGCCCATGTTCTGCATGGTGTCCACAAAGGTCAGGGGGGTGGTCCCGGTCAGGCTGACCCCGGACTCAAAGGTCATGGAGATACCAACCGGCAGATCACACACTTCCCGGGCGGCCAGGACCACGGCCCGGGCTTCGGCCAGATCGTAATGGGTCTCGCCCAGAATAAGGTCCGCCCCACCCTGGACCAGTCCCCGGATCTGCTCCTTGAACACGTCCACCATTTCCCGAAAGGTGACCCGGCCAAGGGGAAGGACCATTTTTCCCGTGGGACCGACACTTCCGGCCACAAACCCCCGATCCCCGGCCGCGGCCCGGGCCATGGCCGCAGCCGTCCGGTTGACCTCCACGGGATCGGCGTCAGCGGGAAGCTTGAACCGGTTCCCTCCGAAGGTATTGGTGGTCAGCACATCGGCCCCGCCCTCGAGATATTCACGATGCACCTGTTCAATGATCCCGGGGTTGTGCAGTCCGAACATTTCCGGGTTCTGCCCGGGAAGCAGCCCTCTGGCCTGCAGCATGGTCCCCATTGCTCCGTCGAAATAAAGAATCCGCCCGAGGGAGAGGGCTTTTCTGAAATCCGGCACGTATCCGCTCCTTGACAAAAAATATCTTGCAACAGGTCTTGAATCCGAAAAAAGTCCACCTACGTAAAAATATTGAAAAGGACAAATAAAAACTATACGGTTCCATTTTTACGCGTGGGTTGACACGTGGCCGTTTTGACCATCCAAATCGAATTCAAACCCAAAGCAGCACCCATGACCAGCAAATCCGATATACCTCCGGAAAAACCCTCTCCGGAAAAAGCTTCCACCTCCCGTAAAGACCAGGAATTCTCCCTGGTTCCGGCACCGAAAACCGGCAGGGGAGTTCAGGGAGCAGACCCGCTCCGGATCTACCTGCAGGAAATCCGGCGCTTCAAACGTCTCGAACCCGAGGAAGAATTTGATCTGGCCAGACGGATCAAAAACGAGGAAGACCAGGAAGCCGCCTTTATCCTGACCTCTTCCAACCTGCGTCTGGTGGTCAAGATCGCCATGGATTTCCAGCGCAAATGGATGAAAAACGTTCTGGATCTCATCCAGGAAGGCAACGTGGGGCTGATGAAGGCGGTCCAGAAATTCGATCCGGACAAGGGAATCAAATTCTCCTACTACGCCGCCTTCTGGATCAAAGCCTACATTCTCAAGTTCATCATGGACAACTGGCGGATGGTCAAGATCGGGACCACCCAGGCCCAGCGCAAACTGTTCTACAACCTGGGCAAGGAACGCCAGCGCCTCAAATCCCTGGGATATGATGCGGACACGGCCACCCTGTCCAAAAACCTCCGGGTCTCCCAGGAGGAGATCGTGGAGATGGGACAGCGGCTCGGGCAGCAGGATCTGTCTCTGGATCTGCGGGTCGGAGACGACACCTCCTTCACCCCCATGGATTTCATCCCGGCCCTGGACACGGGAATCGAGGAGACCCTGGCCGGAGAAGAGATGGTCACCCTGCTGCATGACCATCTTCAGACCATCCTTCCCAGCCTGAACGACAAGGAAAAGGACATCCTGGAGTTGCGCCTTCTGGCCGACTCCCCCATGACCCTGCGTGAAATCGGGGAAAAATACGGTATCACCCGGGAGCGGGTACGCCAGATCGAGGCCCGTCTGCTGCAGAAGATTAAAAATCACATGTCCGAATCTATTGAAGATTTTTCATCGGAGTGGATCAAATCATGAACAATGTCCTTGAAGGCCTGAAACAGGAAGCGGCCCCGCTCATCCCGACTTCCACCCCCCAGTTCTACCGGAACTACATGGCTGAGATCGCCTTTGCCCGGGAGTATTTTTTCGACCATCCCCTGGTGCTCCGGTGCCGGGAAGACGTGCTCCCGTTTTTGAACGACAAGTTCGGACACGGCATCGAGCACGCCAAGAAGGTGGCCATCGAGGCCCATGCCCTGATCCTCATCGAGACCCGGGAATGGGGTCGGGAAGAGACCCGGTATCTCGGACTTCTGGCCCAGCTGGCCGGTCTGCTGCACGATGTCTGCCGCCTGGAAGGGGACCACGCCGTAAAAGGGGCCGAGCTGTCCGGAATGATCCTGCGCGACTATCCGCTTTCAGAATACGACCTGGAGCTCATTGCCCACGCCATCCGCAACCATGAAGCGTTCAAAGAGACTGACCCGCCCCGGGACGAAAACTTCCGCATCCTGGGCGATGTTCTGTACGATGCGGACAAGTTCCGGTGGGGCCCGGATAATTTCGTCACCACTCTGTGGGAGATCTGCAACTACCAGGAGTGGTCCCTGCAGGAAATCGCGGACCGCTTTCCCCGGGGTCTGGAAAAAATCGCCATGATCCAATCCACGTTCAGAACCAGGTCCGGTCAGATCTACGGGCCGGAATTTATCGATACCGGTCTGGAGATCGGACGCGTCCTGTACCAGAAAATCAACAACAGGTGCCGCAGGCAGGACTGCACCGGCATTGAAATCTGAGAATCCCCCATGCACACTCCCCTTTGGGCCGTCATACGGTCGCTGCCCCTGGCCCTGTCCCTTCTTCTGGCCGGATGCGCCTTCGGACGCCCCGTGGCCCTCTCCTCTTCGGAACCCTCCCCGGAATGGAACCTTTCCGGAGAGGCCAGAAACATTTTTCTACACCTCAAAGTTGACAACCTGATCCGGTCCAAGGATGCGGTCCGGGCCATCCCGGTGCTCGAGCAGCTCGTCTCCTCTGTGCCCACTTCGGATGGATATCGCCAGCTGGCCTCCCTGTACTGGAATCAGGGGGACCTGGCCCTGACCAGGCAGACCCTGAAAAAAGGTATGGACCTGTTCCCGGACAGCCCGGAGCTGGTTCTGCTTCTGAGCAGATCCTATCTGGCGGAAAAACGGCTCGATGACGCCGTGCTGACCATCCGGGACTACCTGACGAACCACCCCGAAGAGTGGTCCATGTACGAAAACCTTGGCGCCCTGCTCATCGAGGCGCACGAATATGCTGCAGCCCTTGACAACCTGGAACGGATTCCGGTCTCTTCGCGGACTCCGCGAGGGCTGTTTCTCCTTGGCAAGGCCGGGGCCGAACTGGGCCTGACCGACAAGGCCGTCACCTTTCTGACCCGGGCCATCAAGGCTGATCCGGACTATTTTCAGGCCCGGGTGGAACTGGCGTATGTCTACGAACGGCGCAAGGAATATGCCGAAGCCGAGGCGATCTATGCCCGGCTCCTGCAGGAAGGACAGCAGAGCCGGGAACTGCTGGGCCGGCTGGTCGAGCTGAACCTGACCCTGAACAATCCGGACAAAGCCATGGAGTTCGCGGCCATGGCCGCGAATTCGGACATGGATTTTCTGCTGCAGAGCGTTCAGCAGTTTATCGACCACCGGTTTTATTCCCAGGGACTCAGGCTGCTCGGGCCGATACTGGACCGGGACAGCGTTCCGGCCCGGGCCTTGTTTCAATTCGCCCTGCTTTCCTCTGAAGAAGCCGGGGACTCGAACCAGGCTCTGCAGGCCCTGGACCGAATTTCCCGGGAAGACCCCCTGTTTGAGCAGTCCCTGCTGCTGCGCATCCATCTGACCGCCCGGGACGGCAGCCTGCCAGAGGCCCTTGAGCTGGCCGAAAACGGTATCAAAGCGTTTCCGAACCAGTTCCGGTTCCCCCTGATCCGTTCCGAGCTTCTGGTGCAGCAGGGGGAAACCGACCGGGCCGTGGCGGAACTGCGGCAGGCCGCAACCCGGTGGGCCGAGAACACCGAGATCCTGTTCCGACTCGGAGTGCTTGAGGACACGACCGGAGAGCGCGACCAGGCTCTGGCCCGCATGGAGGAGATTATCCGCATCGACCCGGACCACGCCGACGCTCTCAACTACCTCGGATACAGCCTGGCCGACCAGGGGGTGGACCTGGACCGGGCTCTGGTCCTGATTCAAAATGCCCTGCGCCTGGAGCCGGACAACACCTACTTCCGGGACTCCCTGGCCTGGGTCCTGTTCCGCCGGGGACAACTGGAAGAGGCCTGGGAAGAGATTGTCACCGCCGTGGCCGACGCCCCCGAAGACCCCACGATATGGGAACACTACGCAGAAATCGCCGCAGCCCTGAACAAGACCGAAGAAGCCCGGAAGGGATATACAGAGGCGATACAACGCAATCCGGAGGATGCCGAACTCCGGGAAAAACTAAAAAGTATTACGTTTTAAGAAAACATACCACTTCCAGAGGCACCCATGCGTTCCTTTCTCCTTTGCATCTGCATCGCAACCCTGTTCCTTGCCGGGTGCACTGTCCGCCCGCCTGCGGTTCCGGTACAGGCGGATCAGCCGTGGACCGCGTTCACCAGGCGGACAGGCGCGTTGCCCCCTGTGCCCGGATTTTCGGCCCGCATGAGCGTGACCACCATCACGGCCGACGGGGGACATCGGCTCACCGCGGATTTCTGGGGGGCTCCGACCCATCCCCTGCGCCTTGACCTCCAGGCCGGTATCGGCAGGACGATTTCCATGCTTCGGGAGGACACCCGGGCCCTGATGGCCTACCTGCCTGGAGAAAACCGGGTCTATCACCACCCGGACCCGCAGACCGGGACCAGGCTGCTCGGTCTGGAAACCCCCTTTTCCCTGGCCGAACTGGCCGAGATCCTGCGCGGCAACTGGTCCGGGACCATCCCTGCCGATTTCAGCCGGATCGAACCGGCCTCGGACCGGTCCTGGCGGTACGGATTCAGGGAGCCGTCACGCATCGCCTCCGCAGTGCTCGACCCTGAGGGGCGGGTTCTTGAAGTCGCTGGGCGGGCCGGATGGACCCTTGCCCTGGACCGCTTCCCGCAACCCCCGGCCAGGTTCCCTGTGGCTGAAAAACTGACCGTGACCTCCCCCGACGGAGACCGGCTCATCATCCGCATCAAATCCTACCACCCCCGCACCGAACCGTGGCCGCCCGAGAAACTGGAACTCAACGTACCGGACGATGTGGACCATATGCTTCTGGTGGACAATATATAAGTGTAACTTCAGTTACCGGTTAAAACTTAAAACGCATAAAAAAGGAGCCCTTCGTGATCACGACAGAATCACTCTCCTGGCAGAAAATAAAGGCCGTAATCCGCACGCAGCTGGATGGCTGGTCTGTCATGTGGGGGGAACTGCAGTGGACCGCTATCCGGTTCCTGCGCACCTGGGAGATCCGCCAGCTGCGCAAACGGCTGCAGCAGGAATACACCACCCTGGGAACGTTGACCGCGGAAAATTCCGCCCCGGAAGACCGGGACGTGGACATGGCCCGCAGACAGATCTCTTTTCTGCAGGAAGAAATCGATCATCTGGAACAGGAACTCATCACGGCCCGGCAGGACTTCGTACGCCGCCGGATCGAAACGTCATAACCGTATCAAGGATTTTCACCATGACCCGACCCACCATCATCTTTGCTTCGGATCACGCCGGATACCCCCTCAAAGAGCTGCTCAAATCCCATGTGCAGGAGCGGGGATACACCGTTGAGGATCTCGGCACCCACTCCCTTCAGAGCACGGACTATCCGGTCCACGCCAAAGAGCTGTGCGCCAGGGTGCTTGAAACCGGCGGACCGGGCATCCTTATCTGCGGCACCGGCATCGGGGTCTCCATCACGGCCAACCGGATTCCCGGCATCCGGGCCGCCCTGTGCGGCAATGAATTCATGGCCCGCATGTCCAGAATGCACAACAACGCCAACGTGCTGTGCATGGGCGACCGGGTCGTCGGTCCGGGACTGGCCAGATCCATCACCGACACCTTCCTGGACGCGGACTTCGAAGGTGACCGGCATCTGCGCCGAATCAACATGATCGACGAATGATCCCGGGATGTTGAGATTTATCTTTTCACTGTAATTACGCACTGCTCAATCTTCCCAAAAGCAATGGAACCCGTACGACCTGTCCCCTCTTCCTGCGCGCTCTTCGCGTCCTTCGCAGTATAACACTCTTACCGCAAAGAAACGCGAAGGGGGAAGGTTGGGCAGCGATGCGTACCTTCTATCCCCTCTTCCTTCGCGCTCTTCGCGTCCTTCGCGGTAAAACACTCTTACCGCAAAGAAACGCGAAGGGGGAAGGTTGGGCAGCGATGCGTACCTTCTATCCCCTCTTCCTTCGCGCTCTTCGCGTCCTTCGCGGTAA
>JAWLGC010000060.1:11888-15403 GCA_041685265.1 Desulfomicrobiaceae bacterium
AACACTCTTACCGCAAAGAAACGCGAAGGGGGAAGGTTGGGCAGCGATGCGTACCTTCAGCTTTTCAGTCGCAAATTTGCCTTTACTTCTAAAAACCCATATCATATCCGCGCAATTCTGCCCGATACGGCGGGTCTCTTACCCAACAACAAACCCCGAGAAAAAAATATGAGTGATCTTTCAAGCACTTCCAGAGAAATGGATCTGCGCTCCGTCAACGTGATCAAGGGGCTGATCATGGACACCGTGCGCAAGGCCAACTCCGGCCACCCTGGCGGGGCCATGTCTTCGTCTGATTTTGCCTATATTCTGTATAAAGAATTTCTCCGATTCGATCCGGACAACGCAGAGTGGTGGAACCGGGACCGGTTCGTTCTCTCCGCCGGGCACGAATCCGCCCTGCTCTATTCCCTGCTGACCCTGTCCGGCTCCCTGTCCGTTGATGACCTGAAGGGATTTCGCCAATATGAGAGCCGCACTCCCGGCCATCCCGAGCACGACATGACCCCGGGCGTGGAGGCCACTACAGGTCCTCTGGGGCAGGGATTCGCTATGGCCGGAGGCATGGCCGTGGCCGAATCCTTTCTGAATACCAGGCTGGGTGCGGACATCACCGATCACACCACGTATGTGCTGGCCTCGGACGGGGACATGCAGGAACCCGTGTCCCTGGGCAGCGCGGCCCTATTCGGCCAGTGGGGGCTGGGCAAACTGGTGGTCTACTACGACAGCAATGAAATCCAGCTGGCCGGACCGACCCGCAACGTGGATTGTGCCGACTACAAAAAAGCCTTCGAGAGCTTCTGCTGGCACGTGATCGAAATCAACGGCCACGACCATGACCAGATCCGAGAGGCACTGACCGAGGCCAAATCGGTAACGGATCGCCCCACTCTGATCATCGGGCACACCACCATGGCCAAAGGCAGCGCCACCCTGGAAGGGAGCGAAGCCACCCACGGAGCGCCCTTTTCTCCCGAAGAGATCACGGCCACCAAGACGAATCTCGGCCTGCCTGCGGAAAAGCAGTTCTACCTTCCCGAAGATGTGCTGACCCATTTCCAGGCCCGGTTCAACGACCTGCGCGCCGAGGCAGCCGCCTGGAACACCCGGCTGCAGACAAAGCTGGCCGAATCTCCGTCCTTTGCCGCAACCTGGAATGAGCTCTCCCTGCCCCCGGCCGAACGCAGCCTGACCTGGCCGGAATTTAAGCCGGGCACCTCCGTGGCCACCCGCAAGGCATTCGGGGCCTGTCTCAACGCCCTTATGGACCAACTTCCGAACCTTATGGGCGGCTCCGCCGACCTCGACCCCTCCAACCAGACCGCCACATTCCGGGACACGGTGGGGGTATTCAATGCACGCACCAATCCCCTGGGCCGGAACC
This sequence comes from Desulfomicrobiaceae bacterium, assembly GCA_041685265.1. GTDB lineage: Bacteria > Desulfobacterota > Desulfovibrionia > Desulfovibrionales > Desulfomicrobiaceae > JAWLGC01. Next base: position 13,276 of record JAWLGC010000060.1, read on the forward strand.
TGTGCTTCGGAGTCCGGGAATTTCCCATGGGCGCCATTGCCAACGGCATGGCCCTGCACGGGGGCGTCATCCCCTTCGGCGCCACCTTCCTGGTCTTTTCCGACTATGAACGCAACGCCATCCGCATGTCCGCCCTGCAGAAGCTGCCGGTCCTGCACGTGTTCACTCACGACTCCTTTTTCGTGGGCGAAGACGGCCCCACGCACCAGCCCGTGGAGCACGTCAGTTCCCTGCGCCTGATTCCCAATCTGCTGGTGCTCCGGCCCGGGGACGCTGTGGAATCCGCAGCCTGCATGGATATCGCCCTGCGCCAGACAGACCGGCCGTCAGTACTCATCTTCACCCGCCAGGGGCTGCCGGTCACGGACACGGTATCCGGTTCAGAGGTCGTCGCGGGAACGGCCCGGGGCGGATACATCGTCAGGGAAGCCGAGGGCGGCGATCCAGACACCATCCTCCTGGCCTCGGGATCCGAAGTGCACCTGGCCATCGAGACCGCGGCCCTGCTCACGGAGCGCAGGGTCCGGGTGGTGAGCATGCCCTCCATGGAACTGTTCGAGGAACAGGATCAGGCCTACAAGGACCAGGTCCTGCCTCCGCACATCCGGGCCCGCGTGGCCGTGGAAGCCGGTCGCCCGGAAATGTGGTACCGCTACACCGGCCTGGACGGAGCCGTCCACGGCATGACCACCTTCGGCGCCTCGGCCCCGGCCTCCGTCCTCAAGGAAGAATACGGGTTCACACCGGAGAAGCTGGCGAAATTCGTCGAAGAAGGGTTAAGGAAAAAGGGTTAAGGGTTAAGGGTTACGGGAAGAGCAGGGCGGCAGAATTCGCCGCCCTGCTCTTCCCTTTCTTCTTGCTTAGCTTAACCCTTAACCCTTAACCCTTAACCCTTAAAAAAAATTTTTCGGAGAAAAAATGGAAGCCCCCCAAAGAAATCTGGCTCTGGACCTGGTTCGTGTTACGGAAGCTGCCGCGCTGGCTTCGGCCAGATGGCTCGGCAAAGGGGACAAGAATGCCGGTGACGGTGCTGCCGTGGATGCCATGCGTCTCTTTTTTAATTCCATGGATATTGACGGGACCGTGATCATCGGCGAGGGGGAAAAGGACGACGCCCCCATGCTGTATAACGGAGAAAAGGTCGGTACCGGATCCGGTCCGGCACTGGACGTGGCAGTGGATCCTGTGGAAGGAACCAACCTGCTTGCCTTTGGACGCCCCAACGCCATCGCCGTGGTCGGAGTGGCTCCGGCCGGGAGCATGTTTGACCCGGGACCGAGCTATTACATGCAGAAACTGGCCGTGCCCCACGAAGCCAGAAACGTTGTGGACCTCGACGCCCCGGTCATCGACAACCTGAAAAACACGGCCAGGGCCCTGGGCAAGGATGTGGATGACCTGGTCGTCTTTGTTCTGGACAAGGACCGGCACCAGAAACTCATCGCCGACATCCGGGCGGCCGGAGCACGCATCCAACTGCACACCGACGGGGATGTGGCCGGCTCTCTCATGGCCGTGGACCCCTCCGTGAACGTGGATATGATGCTTGGAACCGGCGGTACGCCCGAAGGGGTACTCTCGGCCTGCGCCATCAAGGCCCTGGGCGGCCAGCTCCTGACCCGGCTCGACCCCCAGTCCGAATCCGAGAAAAAAAACCTTCTGGACGCAGGATACGACCTGTCCCGGGTCCTTAACGTCGATCAGCTGGTCAGCGACGACAACGTTTTTTTTGCGGCCACCGGCATCTCCGGCGGCACGTTTCTCGGCGGGGTCAAATACCTCGGTCGCGGCGCCGTGACCCACTCCATGGTCCTTCGCGGCCGGACAGGCACCATCCGTCGCGTCCAGTCCACCCACCAGTGGGACAAACTGATGCAGTTCAGCGCCATTAAATACGATTAGTATCGAGTATCTTTTTCCTGCACCCCTTCAGGGTGCAGGAAATGGGGCCCTCCAACTACGGTGTGATCTCGGCTCGGATATGAGTCCGGATGGTTGGAGGTGCGATGTTGGTCACTTCTAAACGTAAAATTGCAACCACGGACCAGGGGAATTACCGTAGGGGCGTCACTGCGTGCGCCCGAGCCCCCAATGCGAGCAAAAAACGCAGGAGTCAACCCCCCACCCC
>JAWLGC010000061.1:0-15355 GCA_041685265.1 Desulfomicrobiaceae bacterium
GATATCGCCTTTTCCCAGGCACCCGAGGAGCCCGTCGATCAGGGCGTGCAGAAGCACGTCTCCGTCCGAGTGGGCAAAGATGCCGGGACCGCCTGCGATAGGGATACCGCCCAGGACCATGGGGCGGGGGCCGCCGTACTTGTGCACATCGTATCCGAATCCGGTGCACGGCACCGGGACTCGGACCTGACTCTCCTTGAGCAAAAAAAGATCCTCCGGGGTGGTGATTTTGATGTTGCTCTCTTCTCCCCTGACCACTCGGACCCGAAGGCTGAGCTGTTCCAGAAGGGCGGCGTCGTCCGTGACGTTCCACTCTTTTCGGATTGCGGTTTCATGGGCCTTGCGCAGGACGGAAACAGGAAACAGCTGGGGGGTCTGGACGGCGGCCAGACGGCTGCGGTCCGGTGTGTGCTCGACTCCGCCGTCATTGTCCACCAGTTTGACGGTGTCCGTGACCGGTATGCCGGGGATGACCCCCCTGGTGTCGTCGGTCAGACCCTGGAGAAGCCGGGAGACCAGGGCCGGGGTGAGAAAGGGCCGGGCCGCATCGTGAACAAGGACCAGATCGCACCGGGCAGGCAGCGCTGTCAGGCCCTGAAAGACCGAGTCCTGGCGACGTTCGCCTCCGGTCGTGCACAGCACCTCGATGCCGGGATCTTCGGCTCGTATCAGATCATGGACCGTGTTTCGGGCCTGCTGGAGATCCTCCTCGGGAAACACGAGAACGACTCCCCGAAGTGTTGGAACCCGGGCCAGAGTAATGACGCTGTGCCAGAAAAGGGGCAGAGAGCGGTAGGTCAGAAACTGTTTTTTTTCTGTGACGCCCGCCTTGTGCAGGCGGCTTCCCTGACCTGCGGCGAGGACAATGCCCCAGAGCGTGTGCATGGTGGTGTCCGGCATGATGGTTTGAGGAAAAGAATGATCCGGGTTTTGCAGCCCATGTCTGCAAAACCCGGTCATGAAGAAGTGGAGTCGGACGATAAGCCGGGTCCTGTTCCCCTGACGGGGCGATCATCATTCATCTAGGACAGGGATTACTCCCTGTCTCAAGCAACCTACCCGAAAACATCGGCCGGGCCGGCCTCGAACGTTTTCCTATTTGGTCTTGCTCCGGACGGGGTTTGCCGAGCTTGCCGCGTCACCGCGACAACTGGTGGGCTCTTACCCCACCTTTTCACCCTTACCCCGCAGATGCGGGGCGGTTTGTTTCTGTGGCACTGGCCCGAGGTCACCCTCGCTGGACGTTATCCAGCGTCCTGCCCTGTGGAGCCCGGACTTTCCTCCCCCGGGCAAAAGCCCGGCGGCGATGATCTGTCCAACTCCGAAATTGGTTACCGGTTCTCTGGTTTCGTTTTTGGTTTCGGGAAAAGAGGTTTCGCTGTGAAACGGAAAACGATCAATCAGGGTAACTATTCAGGTCCTTTTTACAAAATTAGAAATTTCAAATTTAAGAAATTTTAGAAATTTGAGAAATTATAAGACGTTAGCGCCTGCTCTTTCAATTTCTGAAATTTCTTAAATTCTCAAATTTCTTAAATGTATCGTCCGGTATTCAAATTTTACTTTGAATTTCAGGATCTTGAATCAGTAAAATTTTGACCTGAATAGTTACCAATCAGGAACTATTTCTTTTCTGCCGCCACATCATCCCCTGCAGGGTAGTGCTGTTCCCAGAATATGATCCGCTGGCAGTTGGGACAGTTCAGAATCTGTTCCCCTTTTTGCAGCTCGATGTAGTATTGGGGCGGAATTTTGATGTGACATCCGTTGCAGATTCCTTCGGAGACCGAGACGATGACCGGGTTGTCCAGTCGTCCCCGGATAAAAGCATACCTGGAAAGAATGGGGGCGGGAATGAGAGCCCCTGCCGCTTTCTTTTTTTTGCGCAGATCCTTGAGCTTCCGTTCGACGGCAGCCATTTCACTGTCCAGGGAGGCCTGCTGCGTGGAGATGTCCGATTCCAGGGATTCGATCTCCTTTTGCAGGTCGGACATTTTATAGCCCAGTTCTTCAAGATCTTCGAGCAGAGTGGTCCGTTCTTCTTCGCGGAGCCGGTTGTTTTTCTCCAGGGTGTCCATCTCACGCATCATTGCGTGATATTCCTTGGTGTTTTCGACCATCATCAGTTTGTTCTTGCTCTTCTTGATCCGGTCGGCATCGGTTTCGATCTCCGACTCCATCTTTCCCTTCTGCTCGGTGACGATGTCGATTCGTTCCTGGAGCTCGTCGCGTCGCACCTGCTTTTTGGCCAGCTCATCCTTCAGCGCGGCGATTTTCTTGGGAGATTCGGTCAGAATTTCCTCCTGGGCGATGATCTCCGAATCGACCTGCTGGAGAATGGCCAGTTGCCTGATCTGTTCAACGTACATGCTCAAAATGGATTCCTCCTGAAATATGAAAAAGTGTTCCGGCCGGGCCGGAAATATGTCGATCTGCAGACAGCGAGCCGGCAGCCGTTCAAGACTGCAGCGGGTCCTTTCCGGGAAGAAAGAGTGTCTCCACACCCTGGTGGGCGAGTTCCCGGCGCAACTCCGATTCCCAGACGGACATCATACGCTCTTCCAGGCTGAAATGGCCGACGTCCAGAATGATTCCGTCGGACATGACCTCCTGGGCCTGATGATACTTGACGTCCCCGGTCAGATAGACCTCGGCTCCGCCCTTGAAGGCCTTGGCCGCCAGATCCGCTCCGGACCCGGGACAGTAGGCGACGCGACTGATTCGCTCGGGAAAAAATCCGGATCGCGATTTGATCGGAAGCCCAAGGCGGTGGACGATTTCAGCCTCGAACTCCTCGGGCGTAAGAGGAAGCGGGAGGTCGCCGATGCTCCCTAATCCGTATTCCCGACGGGGCTCGAGAGAGGGAGAAGTCCGAAAGGCAATATCCCGTTCGTGCAGAAACTGCCGTACCGCAGTCCATTGATCATCCCAGACAGCGAAGCGGATATGGTCTTCATGCTCTTCGGTAAAAAGAACAGGAGACATATTGTGCAGCTCTGTCAGTAACAGCCCGGTGGCAGAGGTGATATGGACCGCGATCAACGTGTGCGCACCACTTGGCTGCAGAACCCGGGTGTTTTCAAGACGGAGCTCCCGGCCAAGCCAGGTTGCCGGCCCCTGAGGGGCGGCATCCAGGGAGGTGTGTGCTGCATAGAGCCAGCATCCGCTGCCCAGAACCGTTCGCAGGATGTGGTGGTAGTTGTCGAGCCGGTCGGGTAGGCGCGGGGACAGGGTCACCGGGTGGTGACAGAGAATGAAGTCGGCGTCCCGGCTCAAGGCCTCCTCGATGCTTTCCCGTGTCGGGTCAAGGCAGATCGCGATTCGGCGTATTTCCTGCCTGGTTCCGGCGATCTGTGTCCCGCTCCGATCCCAGGATGCGGCATAGGCGAGTGGGGCGGTCGTCTCAATGAGTGAGATAAGGGAAGAAGCCAGCATGTTCCGATCTCCCACAATAAAAAAAGGTGCTCCCCTACATCATGGCGAGGAAACACCCTGTTTCTCTGAAGTTTCCCGACAACGGGAGGTACCGGGTGTCGTGGTGGGCCAACCAGGGGTCGAACCTGGGACCATCCGGTTATGAGCCGGGGGCTCTACCAACTGAGCTATTGGCCCATACACCTCGGTAACAAAGCAGGATGTATAGTTGCGTCTTCGGATCTTTGTCAAGAATATTTGTGCCCTGTCAGCTGTCCTCTCCGTTTCCGTTCAGATGTTTGATGTGGTTGATGGCCGCGCGCCCGGCCTTGGCCCCTTCGCCGACGGCTACACTGATCTGCAGAAAACGTCCCACACAGTCACCTGCGGCGAACACCCCGGGAATGTTTGTTTTCTGGGCCTTGTCGGCCTCGATGAACACCCCGTTGCGGAGCAGGCCCAGGGTGTAGGCAAAATCCGAAGATGACGCTTCGCCCATGGCGATGAACAGTCCGTCAGTTTCTTCGACCTGATCATTATCGAACACGACCCGTTCCAGGCCGCTGTCCCCTTCCAGACGCACGATTTTTTGATTCAGAACCGGGATGCCCGCCTTGTCCAGTTTTTTAAGAAAGGCATCGGTCATGGTCACTTTTTTGCCCTGGGTGCAGACCCGGACATCGGAAGTGTACTGTTTGAGTTCCAGGGCCTGGTTGGCGGCAAAGATTCCCTCTCCGGCGACCATGACCTTTTTGTCTCGGTAGAAGAATCCGTCGCAGCTGACACAATAGGAAACCCCTTTTCCGTCGAATTCATCCACGTTGGAGATACCGGGCCGGATTCGGGACACTCCCGTGGCCAGGATCAGGGCCTCAGCCATGACCTCGCCCTTGTCGGTCTTGACCACAAAACTTTCGTCGGCTTCCTGGTGTACGCCGAGAACCTTTTCGCAGCGCATTTTGACCCCGAACCGCTTGGCCTGTTTCCTTCCCCTGTCAATAAGTTCGTTGCCGGTAATGGTTTCCGGAAACCCGAAGTAGTTGTCGATGTCGTAGTCTCCGGCGATTTTCGGTTCACACCCGAGGATGAGAGTGTCCATGCCGGCCCGCGCCGTGTAGATGGCCGCGGAAAGTCCGGCCGGGCCTTGTCCGATGATGAGAATCTGTACTTTTTCCATAATGGACCTCCGGATGGGGTATGGGTTCAGGGAACGACGAAGTTGAGTAATATCTGTCCGTAAAAGGTCAAGTCCCGGTTGCGGGTGCATTGTGTTCCAGAAAAGCGAGAGCCATTTCCCGGGTGTGCCCTGAGTACAGCATGGTCACGTGGCCCTGGGGCGCGGTCAGCTGTACTTCCCAGCCGGGAGGAGGGAGCAGGTTGTCCGGGGGAAGAACCATGTTGTCCGTGGGCGACATCAGGGCCAGTCTGGGGGGGGCGGCCTGTGGAGCATCCGGATCACCGGGCAGGAGGCAGTTTTCCCTGCGGCTCAGTTCCCGGGCCAGGGTGCCCAGGCCGAGCCGGGCCAGGGTACTGCCCTGAAACGGGGTGCCCAGGGTGATCAGGGCCCGGATCCGGGCGTCCGGGGTGCCTGCCGCCCAGTGTGCAGCCAGCAGTCCTCCCAGGCTGTGTCCGATAAGGACCAGATCCCGTCCCGGGGATTCTTGATATACGGCGTTCATGAATTTCTGAAAATTTTCATCCAGTTTCGCCTTGGATGTATTGAAACTTCTATAGGAAAAACAGGAAATGTCGGTGTATCCCCGCCGTCGCAGTTCCCGTTTCCAGAAAATCCATGCCGAGCTGTTGTGGTACAGACCGTGAACGAGGACGATCCGGGGAGTGGGGCCGGTCTGTATCCGTCCTGAAGTGGGGCGCAGTCTCCCAAAGGGATAGGTGACAATGACCAGAAGCTGAGAGACGACGCTGCCTGCAAAGGAGCGTCGGATCCAATGCAGGGTCCGGTTGCCTGAAAGTCGGTCCATCCCGGGTTTCCAGGAAGAGCCGCGCAGGGACATCAGGAAAAATCCGTAGCTCACGGATGCAAACAGTAGTGACAGCAGAAGGGGGGTGGCAATGATCCAGATCAACATGGTGTTCTTTTTGCTCTGCTGTGGTCCATCAGTGGTGGTAGGGCATGTTCCCGAGAATGGTGGCGGCCCTGTAGATCTGCTCCAGAAGGACCACCCGGGCCATTTCATGAGGAAAGGTCATGGGACTGAGGCTGAGCGTAAATTCGGCCCGCTCAAGGACCTGTCGCGACAGTCCGTACGCTCCGCCGATGACGAAGCAGGGCGCTTTGCCCGGGTGCTCGAACCATCGGCCCAGATGGGAGGCCAGCTGTACGGAGGTCATGGTTCTGCCGTGTTCGTCCAGACAGATGACCAGATCCTGAGGCTGAAACCTGCCCAGTAACAGTTCACCTTCTTTGATTTTACGGGCTTCAATGTCGGCCAGAGCAGCATCTTTGACCTGGATTTCTTCCATGGGACAGAATCGTTTGATGCGCGGCAGATACTGTCCGGCCGCTTCGGCCCAATGTCCTTTTTTCAACTTTCCGACCCAGGTGAACTTGATTTTTCGCATATGCAGGGGATGAAATATGTTATGTAATACGGTCCGAAACCAGTTTTGGAATGGAGTCGAGGTTCGGGCAGAGGGTGATGCCGGCTTCGTGCATGGTGGTCAGTTTGTCCCGGATCCCGGATGTACCGTTTTCCAGAATGGCCCCGGCATGGCCGAGCCGTTTACCCGCAGGAGCGGTCTGTCCGGCCACGAATCCGAGCACTGGAAGTTCAAACCCGCTTTCCCGGATGTATTGGGCCAGTTCTTCCTCAGCTGTTCCTCCGATTTCCCCCAGAACCAGGACCGCCCTGGTTCTGCCGTCGTGCCGGACGCGCTGGCAGAGATTGACGAAGCCCTGGCCCACGAAGGGGTCGCCACCAATCCCGGCGCATACGGACTGTCCTATTCCGGCCTCGGACAGCCGGATAACACTTTCATAGGTCAGTGTCCCGCTGCGGGAAAATACCGCCACATCTCCCGGAGTGAAGATGTGTCCGGGCATGATTCCCAGCTTGGTCTGTCCGGGAACGATCAGACCGGGAGTATTGGGTCCGATGAGGCGGGACGGGGAGCGTTGCAGTCGTTCCAGCACGCAGAGCATCCTGTGCTGGGGAATGCCTTCGGTGATGCAGACAATCCAGGGAATTCCGGCGTCTGCAGCCTCGATTATCGCGTCGGCGGCAAGGGCAGGGGGCACGAATATGACAGTGGCCTCGAAGCGGTGGTCCCGGCAGGCCTCAAGAACGGTGTTGTACACCGGGACATCCAGGCAGGTGGTCCCCCCCTTGAACGGCGTCACTCCGGCAGTGATGCTGGTCCCGTATTCCTGCATCAGCCGGGCGTGCAGTCCGCCTTCCCTGCCGGTGATGCCTTGGACGAGCACCCGGCTTGTCCCGGAAAGAGGAAAAGGCGTCGGATTCGCGCTTTTTTTCGGCGCCCGGGCCGGTTTGTGCTCCGGGATTTCGATACGGAGAAAATCCGGCAGATCGGTCGGCGGGGTGACCAGCGTTCGTAGTGTCGCGATTCCTTCGGGCAGGTCCCTGACCAGATGGATATCGGCACACCCCATGCTTTGGACCATGGCTCGCCCCTGGCGGTCGCCGTTGCCGGCAAAGCGGATGATCATGGGTTTGGCAGGCGGTGTGCCGTCCAGAGCGGCAAGCATGGACTCGGCCACCCGTTCACAGGACAGGATCCCGGCGAAGATGTTGATGAATACGACCTGGACCTCGGGGTCCGTAAACAGGATGTCGAATGCGGCCCGCATGGCCTTCTGGTCCGCCTTGCCGCCCAGGTCAAGGAAATTCGCTGCGGGCAGTTCGGAGTAGTTCAGGCAGTCCATGGTGGCCATGGCCAGGCCGGCCCCGTTGACCATCAGACCGACGAATCCGCCCAGGGTGTGGAAGCTGAGTCCGAACTGCTTGGCCGTGTTTTCCTGCCTGGTGCGGTGTTCGGGTTGTTCAAAGCGGGCCTGATCGTGGTCGATGTCCACCATGTTGTCGTCCAGTTCCACCTTGCCGTCCAGGGCCAGGAGCTGATCCTCCCCGGTCAGAACCAGGGGGTTGATTTCGGCCAGAAGCAGCCCCTTGGTCCTGAATTGTCTGTGCAGGGCCGAGACGATGCGCTGAAATTCGGGCCAATGTTTTTTTCCCAGCCCGTAATGAAAAAAAAGATCCCGGATCTGATAGTCGTGCAGCCCGCAGATCGGGTCGATCTCCAGAGAAAGAATGTTTTTTGGATCGCTGCTCTCGATGTCGACACCGCCATGTCTTCCGGCCGTGAGCAGAATGGATCTTCCGGCCCGGTATACGGTGCAGGAGAGGTACATTTCACGTACAATGGATGCGGCCTGCTCAACGCGAACCAGGGGCACGGACTCCTTGTCGATGGTCAGGTCAAACAGAGGTGCGACCCTGGAGAAGAAATTTTGGTGCGAAGATATGATCGTGATGCCGCCGGCTTTTCCCCGTCCCCCGGCCAGGACCTGAGCCTTGGCCACCACCGGGAAGGGAAAGGGGAAGGATACCTGCTCGAGTTGTGAGCGGTCCAGCAGGACGCCGGGAGGGACCGGGATTCCGGCCTCGGACAGCAGAAGCTTGCTTTGATGCTCGTTCAGTTTCATGCTCTTCCCTTTCGCAAAAGGTTAGGTTGTCAAAAACAGGGCCTTGGTTTAGACCACGCAGATGTTGCCGGCCAAGCTTTTTGTGAGGCGGTGAAGTGTCAGGAGCCCCGCATCCGGGTTCTGCGGTTCCAGGGTAAAACCGGTGCCCGATACATACTGATTTTTCCTGAAAATGTAACCCTTCAAAATCTCGGAGCCAGACGGAGTGTCTTTTTTAAGGCTGTTTCCCTTGTCCCTGTTTTTCCTGTTGCTGGTCTGGGGTGTGTTGTGCGTTTCGGATGTTTCCGAGACGGCCGAGGCGTCCTCCTCCGCCCCCCTCGTTCTGGATGCGGTGGTACTCGACAATCATGACGGGCGGGTCCGGCTCAGCTGCGGAATCCGGGTCACCGATGGAGGACCGATCATCGACGCCCTGTCTGAGGGGATGGACCTGGAACTCGTGTGTACCGGAACCCTGAACCGGATGCGAACAGTCCTGTGGAACGAAACACTCGGTGTACAGCGGTTTAACGCGGTTCTGAAAGGGGATCTGCTCAACCGGAAGTTTGTTCTGGAACAGAACGGGCAAAGAAAGGTGTTTTCCGAGTCCGCTTTTGTGGACGAGTTGAACCGTGCCTGGGCCCGGCTGTCGTTTGACCTGGGGCCCTGGTCCCTGCTCGATTCACAGGAGCGGTACTCCGTCCGGATCAACGTGTCCGTGAAAAAAACCGAAATACCGTCCTGGGTCAGGGTCCCATTGTTTTTTTGGTCATGGGACGTGGTTCCTGAAACCACCTACCGTATGGAGACGGGGCATCTGTTTTAAAGACCGTCCACCGATTTTGGCATGCATAACAACACGCTCGACTACATCGACCTGAACACTTCGGAAACCCGGGAGCGCAGGAAACGGCAACGGGAGCTTTTTCTCGCTTTTTGCGGGGTATTGCTCATTATCGTGCTGACCTGGGCGGAACTGAAGCTGCTCGGTTTGAATTCCTATATTTTTCTCGGGTTGTTCAACCTGAACCTGATCCTGCTTATTCTGGTTCTTTTTCTGGTCCTGCGCAACGTGGTCAAGCTTGTACTGGAGCGGAGGCGAAAGGTGCTCGGTTCCAGACTCAGGACCAGACTGGTGCTGGCCTTCGTGGCCCTGTCCATCATCCCTACACTGCTTATGTATCTGATTTCCATCCGGTTCGTGCAGACTTCCGTGGACTACTGGTTCAAGGCCCAGGTGGAAAATTCCATGCAGCAAGCTTTGGAGGTCGGGCAGACCTTCTACTCTACCGCCAAGGAACGTCTCAACCGGGAAGGGGAAAATGTTCTGGAACAGATCCGGGACAGGGAGTTTGTCTGGGGCGGGAAGGGTATGGACGCTTTTCTTGAGGAGAAGGCCGGGGAGTATGGAGCCTCTCTGATCGGGATTCTCTCGCCAAACCAGAACGATCAGAACTGGCACGCTCAGGACGAATGGTCAGAGGCGTGGCCGGCCATTAAGGCCGAGATTCCCTGGCCGGAACTCAAGGAGGACCCGCAGTACTGGTCCGCATTGTGGCCGGGCCCCGAAGCGGATCTGGTTCTCGGAGTGATTCCCGTGGACAAGGGGCAAAGCGGATTCCTTATCCTTGGCGCGACCATCGGTCAGGGACTTCTGTTCAAGCTCGATCAGATCGTGCAGGGGGTGGATGAGTACAAGCAGCTCAGAAGTTTCAAGTATCCCTTGAAGGTTGCTCTGTATGTTATTTTGGGGATCATGACCCTGCTGATCGTGTTTGGGGCCATGTGGTTCGGTTTTCGCCTGGCCAAGGAGATCTCCGCTCCTGTTCAGGCCCTGGCCATGGGCACGCAGCGTATCGCCCAGGGTGACCTGGGCGTTCGTCTGGTGGACGATTCCAAGGACGAACTCGGGGTGCTGGTGCGGTCTTTCAACTCCATGGCCGAGGATCTGCAACGTGGCCAGGAAGGGCTGCAGCGAGCCAATGTCCGTCTGGCCCGGCAGAATCTGGAACTGGAGAGCAAGTCCAGGTACATGCAGGCGGTTCTGGACAACATCACCGCCGGGGTGGTCACACTGGACCGCAACCGGGTTATCAACACCGTGAACAAGGCGGCTGAATCCATTATGGGCATTCAGGGCAGCCTGCTTATCGGACAGGCTCCGCTGAAATTGCTGACCGGATCGTTCCGGGAGCTGGTCCAGGATCTCCTTGAGCAGCTTCAGGGGGTACCCGGGTCCCAGTGGCAGCGTCAGGTGGACCTGGAACTGGGGGGGAACGAGGTCCTGCTGCTGGTTAATGCGGTGGCTTTGGAGAGCAGCGAGGGAGAGGATATCGGAGTGGTGGCCGTGTTTGAAGATATCACCGAATTGGAAAAGATTCAGCGGCTGGCTGCATGGAAGGAGGTGGCCCGGCGGATCGCCCACGAGATCAAGAATCCCCTGACCCCCATCAAGCTTTCGGCCCAGCGGCTGCAGCGCAAATTCGGGAACGAGATCACCGATCCGGTTTTTGCTCAGTGTACCGGTCTGGTGGTCCGACAGGTGGAGCACCTCCAGTCCATGGTTCAGGATTTTTCTTCTTTCGCCAAGCTGCCCGAGGTCAAACTGCAGACTGAAAGCCTTGTTCCTCTGGTGGAGGAGATTGTGGGAGAATTCCGCTCCACCTACAATCATATTCACTGGAAAATCAGTGCGCATACCAGTCTGCCCCGGGTCCGTTTCGACCCGGAGGCCATGAAGCGGGTGCTCATGAATCTGCTGCTCAATGCGGTGGAGGCCATGGAAAACAAGCGGCAGGGCGAGGTCCGGGTCTCCTTATCCTTCGACCCCAAAAGGAGCAGGATTATTATCGAGATCAGCGACAACGGGGTCGGATTGAGTGTGGAGGAGCAGTCCCGTATGTTCGAGCCCTATTATTCCCGCAAAAAGGGGGGGACCGGCCTGGGGCTGGCCATTGTCCGGTCCGTGATAACGGATCATCACGGCACGATTCGCGTCAGGGGGGGCAAGCTGGCGGGAACCGTGTTCAGCATTGAACTGCCGGCCGTCAAAGAAGACGAGGCTAAGTGGAGTTATTCGGCGTGAGTGAACGAATTCTGATTATCGATGACGAAGAGGATATCCGTTTCTCCCTGAGCGGGGTGCTGGAGGACGAGGGATTTCTCGTGTCCGAGGCCGGAGACGGGAGCGAGGGGCTGGCCTTTTTGCGCCAGAACGAGGTCGGTCTCGTCTTCCTGGATATCTGGATGCCCGGTATGGACGGAATGGCGGTTCTGGACGAGATCCGGGTCAGGTTTCCCGATCTGCCGGTGATCATGATCTCCGGGCACGGCACCATCGAGACGGCGGTCAAGGCGATCAAAAAGGGTGCGTATGACTTTATCGAGAAGCCGCTGTCTCTGGAAAACGTGCTTATCACCGTGAACAAGGCTCTGGAATTTTCCTCCCTGAAGCAGGAGAATCGGGTCCTGCGGAGCAGGATTCGGGACAGCCATGTGCAGCGGGTCACCGGCGCGGCAGATTCCGTGGTCCAGCTCAGACGTATGATCGCCCAGGTCGCTCCCACTGAGACCTGGGTGCTGATCACCGGGGAAAACGGGACCGGCAAGGAGATTGTGGCCCGCTCCATTCACAACCAGTCCTCCCGCTCGGAACTGGCTATGGTGGCTGTGAACTGCGCCGCCATCCCTGAGGAACTCATCGAATCGGAGCTGTTCGGGCACGAAAAAGGGTCCTTCACCGGTGCGGACAAGGCCAAAAAGGGCAAGTTCGAGCAGGCCCACGGCAGTACGTTGTTTCTGGATGAGATCGGGGACATGAGTCTGAAGACCCAGGCCAAGATTCTGCGCATTCTCCAGGAGCAGCAGTTCGAACGGGTCGGGGGGAACAGGACGCTGCGGGTGGATGTGCGCGTGGTGGCCGCCACCAACAAAAATCTGCGGGAGGAGATCCGGGAGGGACGTTTTCGAGAGGATCTCTACTACCGGCTGAATGTCTTTCCCCTGGAGGTTCCCCCTCTTCGGGAGCGGGTGCGCGATATTCCGGATATTCTGGAGGAGTTCGTGAGCCGCATGGGGCGGGAGACCAGCTTCAAACCGTGCCGGTTCTCCCGAGAGGCCGTAGCTGTTCTGCAGCGGTATTCCTGGCCGGGAAACGTGCGGGAACTCAAAAATTTTGTTGAGAGGATGTTTATCCTCGCTTCCGGCAAGGATATCACCCCTGACATGCTGCCCCGGGAGTTTCAGGATCCGGGGGCCGTGTCTTCGGGGGAGTCCAAAATGCCCGGTCCCGACCGGGTGCCCGATGATTTCAAGTCGGCCCGGGCGGAATTTGAATCCTGGTTTCTCAGTTCCCGTTTGAAGGAGTGCGAGGGAAACATCTCCAGACTGGCCGACTCCATCGGCCTGGAACGGAGTTACCTGTATCGGAAATTGAAAGGATACGGCATCCTGCAATGAGTATGATAATGGCGGACCGTGTCGGGTCCGGCGAAAACGTTTTCCACGGGAGAAAATGCATGAATGACCGGATCTTTGGCGCGGTCACCGGTGCGGTTCGCGAGGCGGGTGAAATTGTTCGAGAGCACTGGCATCAGGAAAAGAACGTCATGTACAAGGGCGCCATCGACCTGGTGACTCGAACCGACCTGGCCGTGGAGGAAATCCTTAAACAGACACTGTCCGGTATTGTCCCGGAAGCGGATTTTCTGGCCGAGGAGACCGCGGCAGACCGGGACCCCGGTTCCCTGACCTGGATTATCGATCCGGTGGACGGAACCACCAACTTTGCTCACGGTATCCCGGCAGTGGCCGTGTCCGTTGCGCTGTGGCAGGAGGATCGGATCGAGGCGGGGTGGGTGTATCTGCCCATGATGGGCAGAAACGGAGAACTGTTCTCGGCCCGGCAGGGACGAGGGGCCTTTTTGAATGGAGAACCTATTCGGGTTTCGGACACCGGGACCGTGTCCCGCTCGGTCATTGCCACCGGATTTCCCTACTCCATCCGGCATAAACTGGATGAAATCATGCCCCGCGTCTCTAGAGTCCTGGCCGCTTCCCAGGGAATCCGGCGTTTCGGCTCCGCGGCTACGGATCTGGTGTACACGGCCATGGGCCGGTTTGACGGTTTTTTTGAGCAGGATCTCAATCCCTGGGATGTGGCCGCCGGCTGGCTTATCGTGGAGCAGGCCGGGGGGAGGGTGACCGGGTATGACCCTGCCGGGTCCTATGCTCTTGGAGCCAAAAAAATACTGGCTACCAACGGACGTATCCACGAAGAGCTGGAAGCGATTTTACGGGATGAAGGTTTTGAGGATGTACGTACCGACTTGTAATTTTGACATAACGGAGAGAACATAATGGACAACCCAAAGAACAATTACTGGACCCTTCGTCTCGGCAGGCTCAGGGAAAACCTGGAAAAGAACAACTTCGAGGCCCATGTGGCGGAAAATGCCGCGGATGCGGCCCGGCTGGTGACCGAGGACATTCTGCCCCGGCTCAAACCGTCTTCGGTCTCCTGGGGCGGTTCCGTGTCATTTGTCGGAACCGGGCTGTACACGGCCCTGAAGGATCGCACCGACCTGACCGTACTGGACACCTACGACAAGTCCGTCTCCCCGGCTGAGTCCTATGAGCGACGCAGGCAGGCCCTGCTTACGGATCTGTTTTTTACCGGCACCAACGCCGTGACCGAATCCGGGCATCTGATCAATCTGGACATGATCGGCAACCGGGTCGGGGCGCTGACCTTCGGACCGAAGAACGTTGTGGTCATTGCGGGTCGGAACAAGCTGGTCCTCGGGCTTGAGGAGGGGATGCAGCGCATCAAGGATTACGTGGCTCCGATAAACACCATGCGCCTTGACAAGAAGACTCCGTGCGCCAAGACCGGGGAATGTAATGACTGCAACAGCCCGGACAGAATCTGCAACACCTGGACCATTACCGAGAAATCCTTTCCAAAGGGACGGACAATCGTGATTCTGGTCAATGAGGATCTGGGGTATTAAACCATCAATCATGGGGGGCTGATGTACATCGGCATGGATGTCGGCGGAACGCATACGGACTGTGTGCTCGTGGGAGACGGTCGGATTCTGGCCTCGGCCAAGGTGCAGACTTTTCACGACGACCTGGTACGGTCGGTACGGACCGGACTGGAAAGCGTTCTGGTCGGGCGCGATCCGGGGATGATCCGACGGTTCAACCTGAGCACTACGTTGACCGTCAATGCCCTGGTGACCGAAACGGCAGAGCCCGTAGGAGTGCTGGTTTCGGCCGGCCCCGGCATTGACCCCGAAGCGTACAGTATCGGGGAACATTTCTTTTGTATCCCCGGATCCATCGATCATCAGGGAGCTGAGATCGCCCCCCTTGATATCCCGTTTCTCAAAGAGCGAGTGGCCGAATGCCGGTCCCGGGGGGTCACCTCCTTTGCCGTGGTGTCCAAGTTTTCGATCCGCAATCCGGAACACGAACAGCGTATGGCCCTGCGAATCGATGGGGAATCGGAGCGGGTGACCATGGGGCACACTTTGTCCGGAAGTTTCAACTTTCCCCGTCGGATCGCTACTGCCTATTACAACGCGGCCGTGCAGAACCTTTTTGTCGGGTTTTTGGGCGCAGTCCGCTCGGCCATGGAGGAGATGGGGGTGGTTGCGGAGTTGAACATCCTAAAGGGTGACGGGGGGACCTGTGGAGTGCAACAGGCTAAAGCCGTTCCGGTGCAGTCCGTGTTTTCCGGTCCTGCCGCTTCGGTTATGGGTGTCCTGTCCCTGCTTTGCCCGGACCGGGACGGTGTGGTGGTGGACATCGGGGGGACTACAACGGATATTGCCCTGCTCGTGGGCGGCACGCCCCTTCTGGAGCGGCATGGAATATCCCTTCTGGGCCGGCCGACCCTGGTTCGTGCGTTGCGGGTTCACTCCCTGGCCCTTGGAGGAGATTCCGAGGTGCGTATCGAGGACGGCGGGATCCGGGTCGGCCCGGACCGGCTGGGACCCTGTCTTGCCGCTGGAGGGCCCGTGCCCACGCTTATGGATGCGTTGAACGTTCTCGGCCTGTGCTCGTATGGCGAGGTGGCCGCTTCCCGGCACGGGCTCGAGATTCCGGCTCGGGAGCTGGAGTGCGGGGTGGAGCATCTCGCCCGCCTTGTGTTGGACCGGGCCGTGCAGACCATTGCCCGGGCGGTGCGGGAGGAGATCCGGGCCTGCAACGAAACGCCCGTGTACACCATCCATGAACTCCTTGCCGAGACCGCCCTTGATCCGGAGCAGA
>JAWLGC010000062.1:0-15340 GCA_041685265.1 Desulfomicrobiaceae bacterium
TGAACGATTTTGTTTGAGAGTTCGGTAGCGCTTATATTATCAAGAGGGATGATGTACTCATCATTTGCTTCTTTGTTGATAAGCATTATTTTTTTGTAGAAATTTCTGGGACCCTCGTTATCGATGTCTGGCGAGGCGATGATCAGTTGCCATGTTTTTTCATCCGGCAGGTAAAGCCAGAAGGCGCTTTTGATGTCTGCCCCGATGGAATCAAGCTTTGTAATCAGGCTGATGCCGGCCTGTATCATCTGCTCGGTGATGATGTCTGTTACCAGAATTTCTTTAGCCATGTCAGGATTCCTGAATTTTTATCTGTTACTGCCTGGTAGAGATCCTCGGCCTTGCGTTGATCTATTTGATACTCGTACCGGGACTCAACGGACCAGTCTTTTGAAACGGTCCAGTTCAGTTTGAACTCGTCGTCTTCTTTTTCCTTTTCTTTGAGTCGTTGTTTTAATCCCGCAACGCCGAGAAGTTCACTGAGTTTGTGATGGTGGCTTTTTTGTGCCAGGTCCTTATTGGGGAAATCGAATTCTTTGACCTGTTTGGCAATACATGCCTTGATAGCGCATTCTAGGGAGTAGCCCATCAAATAGTAGGCGCCTTGGAATAATCCGGAATCAAGGAGAACCCTGGCTTCCTGCACACGTAACTCAACAAGTTGTTCTAAGTCTTTCTTGTTCATAGGCATGATGTGTTTTTGCGGGGTAACAAGTATGTTACAAAAGGCTTAAGGCGCAGAGGAAAAAATGGCAACCCGAAATTCACTTCTTCCCCCTGGCTTGGGCTCCCCTCTCATCTACAACACATGCACGCTCCCCGCATGAAACCCGATCCCGATCTCCCCGCCGGCCTCCACGCCGAATTCCCGGATCTGATTCCTGTTCCAGCGCGCCGTAAACTTTACTTCTCCCACCATCACCGACACATCAAAGAAAAATCCGTGGCAGGCGATGCCCGTGACCCGGCCCGTCATGGCGTTGGCCAGGCCGTTGGTTCCCGGCATCAGGGGCACGATCTCCTCGGGGCGGATGGCCACGTGGGTGGCTGCCTCGCCGGGGTGCGCCTGTAGATTCACCACAACCTTTTTCTCCCCCAGATACGCCTGCTTCTTGGAAAAAGTCCCTGCAAACAGGTTGCTCATACCCACGAATTTGGCTGCAAAGGGCGTTGCCGGGCGTTCGAAAACCGCTTCGGTGGTGCCGGTCTGGATGATTTCGCCCTGGTGGATGAGGGCCACGCTGTCGGCCAGGTACAACACCTCGCCGAAGTTGTGGGAGACCATGATGGTGGTCAGGCCCAGGTCCTGATGCAGGGTTTTTAAAAGCTCGCGGATCTCCTGCTGGAACATAGGGTCCAGGGCGGACAGGGGTTCGTCCAGTAAAAGGGCTGCGGGGTTCAGTATCAGGGAGCGGGACAGGGCCACGCGTTGTTTTTCGCCGCCGCTCAGGGTGGCCGGTCTGCGGTCGAGGATGCGGGACAGCCCCATGGTGTCTGTGAGGCGAGCGAAGTTTTTCCGGATCTCATTATCGCTCAGGTTGTGGTATCGGGTGCCGTAAAGGATGTTCTCTTTGGCCGTGAGATGGGGAAAAAGGGCAAAGTCCTGGTACACGATACCCAGCCCCCGGGATTCGGTGGGGGTGCGGGTCACATTTTTGCCGTTGACCAGCACCCGGCCCGAGTCCGGGTGGATCAACCCGGTCAACAGTTCCAGGATCAGGGATTTGCCCGATCCGGTGGGGCCGATGACCGAGAAGAATTCCTTTGCTCTGACGTGCAGGGAGCAGGATGTGAGATGGAAGTCGGGAAAATTTTTGTCGATGTTTTCGGCACGGATCATGATCGGTCCTCGGTTTTGGATCTGGAAAAGAGGCGCATGAGCACGAACAGGGAGAAGGAGAGGATGATCAGCCAGACAGCCACGGGCTGGGAGTATTGCAGGCCGTAGGCCGTGAACCGTTCGTAGATGAGCACCGGTGCGGTCATGGGGTGGTAGGCCACGATGACGATGGCCCCGAATTCGCTGATGGCCCGGGCCGTGCACATGATCATCCCGAGGACCATGGACCGCCAGGCCAGGGGAAAGGTGACCCGCATGAAGGTGGCCCCCATGCCCGCGCCAAGGGATCGGGACGCCTTTTCAAGCCGCTCGGGCACTGCCTCGAACCCGGATTTGACCGTGTTCACGTAGAACGGAAGCCCCACAAAGGTGAGCACGGCGATGATTCCGGTCATGGTGCCCATGATCTGGATTCCGGCATCGGCCAGAAACCTGCCGATGGGGTGGTTGCGCCCGGCCAGGCTCAAAATGGCGATGCCGATGACCGGATGGGGGATCATGATGGGCAGGTCGATGATGCCCTCCACCAGCCGTTTGCCCGGGAACCGTCTGCGGGCCAGGAGATAGGCCAGGGGGGTGCCGAAGACAAAGGAGATTCCGGCAGCGGCCAGGGAAGTGGACAAAGACCGGAAAATGGCCGTGTACACCTGCGGGTCCCGGATGGTCTCCAGGAGCAGACCCGGCCCGGACTGGGTGAGCATCCTGGACATGGGCAGGACGATAAGCAGGACCAGAGGAAGACTCAACAGGGCCAGGGCGGGGGTGAAGAGGGTGGGTTTTTGCATGGAAATTTTTTTAAGGCCAGAGGGTTTGGGGTATTGGCAATGGGCTATGGGCTATGGGCAATGGGCAATGGGCAATGGGCTATGGGCTATGGGTTATGGGTTATGGGTTATGGGCTATGGGTTATGGGCTATGGGCAATGGGCTATGGGCAAGAGGCAATGGGCTATAGGGGATGTTTGGCGCGAGGCCTGGGGAGAGGGAATGTACCCCCATAGCCCATAGCCCTTAGCCTCGCGCCTTTTGCCTGTTCCGAATTTAATTTTTGACTTCTACCAGACCCTGCAGTGTTGCAGGCAGTTTGTCCTTCATTTCCTGGCTGGGGACCCGGGCCGGGATGAACGGAGGCTGACCCATGGACGTAAGGATGGCCAGGCCGCCTTCGGGGTCGAGCATGTACTTGAGGAAGGCGACAGCCGCATCCTTGTTGGGAGCGTCGTTGATCAGGGTCACGCCGTAGGTCACGGACTTGCCTTTCTTGGTGATCCAGGTGCCGGGTTTCTTCCCGGTTACCTTGACTTCGGCCTGCTTGTAGAAGGGGTCATACTTGTAGTTGCCGAGGTTGAGGTGATCATCCAGAGTGACGTATTTCAGGCCGTGCTGTACGGCCACGGACAGGTATTCCCAGGCGTAGTCCATGTTTCCGGTCTTGAGCAGGTTGACCAGCTCCACGGATTTGGGGCGGATGTTCTTGTCCGGGCGGTTGGCCACGAGCTTGTCGTACAGTCCGTTGATGCCGTAAAATTTTTCGGCCAGCTGCAGAACCATGACCGAGCGGTATCCGCACGGGTCCAGATTGGGATCGGAGTGTCCCCAGACCACATCGTTGCGCTGCAGAATCTCGTACCAGTTGTCCCCGGTGATTTCAGAGGCGTATCTGGAGTCGTCCGTGTAGCAGAGCACCAGCTGGTTGGTGGCGAACCGTATGTTGATGTCCGCCCTGGCCGGGATGAGGTTGTTGTCGATGACCTTGTAGTCGGCCGAGGCCATGATGTCCGCGGGCTTGCCCACTTCGGAGATGAGTCGGGCCATTTTGGTGCTGCCCCCGGCCTCGCGCAGGATGTCCACTCCGGGGTGGGCGGCCTCGAACGCCTTTTCCATCTCCATCATGGGTACGGACAGGGATCCGGCATGGAAAATGGTCACCTTGCCTTTGATTTCGGCATGCGTGGTGAGGGGGGATGCCAGGAACAGGACCGCGGCCAGAAACAGCAATGCATGCTTCATGAGAACCTCCGAAAGGTGTGTGTACGGGGAAAGCCTGATCAAGGGCTCCCCATTGTTCAGAAAGAGTGATTTTTAGTCATTTTTCAAGTCTTACGTCAAGAAATTGTAAATTTGAGTAATTAAGGATGGAAAATGGGTTATGAAGTCCTGCGGCAACTTCTGTCTGGAGTTGCGCAGATGACTTACGTTGAACTCCCTTTTTTTCCCTCTGCGTGCCTTTTCTCTGCGGCTCAAGCGAGGCCTTGCGAGCGGGCGTGTTGAACAGCTGGAGATATATTCATATCAGGTTGAATACGTGTAACTGAAGTTACGCACGCCCTTCCTGACTTGTGGCCTTGAGTGCAACGTCTGTACTTTCCAGCAGTCATTCCCGTGAAAACGGGAATCTCAGACTTGTGGGCAATGCCGGCCGTTGCCTCCGGCGCTGACATTCCCGCGTTCGCGGGAATGACAGGCTCTTATAAGGTCGATACCTGCGGCTTGCGTAACTTCAGCGTGTAACATGTTTTGCGCGCCCGCCCCGGAATCCGGGCCTTGAGCCGCAGAGGAAGAAACGTGTACCTTCAGCGGAATAATTACGAGAAATATTGACTTGTCTAGTGTTGCGGTGAGATGTTTACAACGTATCGAAAATCGGAGCGCTCTTTGGCGCTCTAGCAAACCCGGGAGACAGACATGAAAAAGAAGTTGTTCAAGACCAAGGAAGAGAAGCTGACCTATCTGGCTGCGGTGCAGCTCCAGGAACTGGCCGCCGGTCTGGCCAAGCGTTCCCTGACCGTAAAAACAGAAGAGGGCCCGGTGACCATCGAGCTGCCCAAAAACGTCAAGGTGGAAACCGCCGGCAAATGCAAGCAGAAGGAACAGGGGAGCAAGTGCAAGATCGAGATCGAGATCAGCTGGGAGGAAAGCGAACCGTGTTCCTGTTGTGAGAAGGAATAGTTTTTTTCATGTGTGCAGTGTTCTGGTGACGTTATCGGATGCATGTTGTCCACCAGGATCCATATGACCCATTGAGAAAGGCGACAGCTGTGAGGTTGTCGCCTTTCTCAATCAAAAAAGCCGGGAAGCGTGTGCTTCCCGGCTGCTGAGGAGGGTATCGGCGGATGTTCTATCCTCTGGATGTCCGCAGAGGGGTGAACAGTTTCGCCAACATCTGTTTGCGATTATAAAGCGGCATCGGGGAAATGCCGGCAACCGCGAATTCATAGTAGGACATGGGTTCCATCTGGTACAGGTAGATGACCCGGGTCTCGTCCGGATCGCCCAGGACGGCGTCCGGGTACTGTTTTTTGACTGTTGCCAGGCGCTCGTTGGCCAGTTCAAGCATGTCTTCCCGGTCGCCGAAGTTCATGGCGCCGGTGGGACAGGTCTGGACGCAGGCGGGCAGGAGCCCGTTCTCCACGCGGTCCAGACACATGTCGCACTTGCTGATGATCCTCGAGGCAGCGTCAACCCTGGGAATGTTGTACGGGCAGGACTCCCGGATTTCTTCGGCATCCAGGGCTTTGGTTCTTTCGGTGAAGATGACCGCCCCGGTGTTCGGATCCTTGAGAATGGCCTTCTCGTCATAGGCGTCGGCCACGTACTTGCACGGCGGCTCCACGCAGTGCCGGCACTGCTCCGGAAAGAAGAGCCAGTCCGTAACGTCGCCGTCTTTGACCACCTCCTGGAACCGGACCAGTTTGTAGGTGATAAAGGAGAGGTCTCTGGGGTTCTGGTGCGAGCCCCAGTTTTTGGTTTTTTCCGCGGGCAGCTTGTGCCACTGCTTGCAGGCCACCTGACAGCCCCGGCAGGCCGTGCAGCGGGTCAGGTCGATAAAGAAGCTTTTGCCTTCCATGAGGGGTCCTCCTTACTTTTTGCGCACGTTGACCATAAAGGCCTTGGTTTCCGGAATGCCGGTGTTCGGGTCACCCACGGACGGCGTGAGCAGGTTGGCCGCGTCGCCGCCGTCTTTGGGATGGACCCAACCATAGTGCCAGGGAATACCCACCTGATGGATGGTCTGCCCCATGACCTTGAAGGGCTTGAAGCGCGGAGTGACGATGGCCACGCAGTCAAGGGTGCCGCGACCGTTCTCCACCGCGACCATTTCGCCGTTCTCGATGCCTCGCAGTTTGGCCAGTTCCGGACTCATTTCCACGAACACCTGGGGTTCGGCCTCGATGAGCCACGGCTGCCAGCGGGTCATGACCCCGGACTGCCAGTGCTCGGTGACCCGGTAGGTGGAGCAGACAAAGGGGTAACGCGGGTCGCAGAAGAACCGCTGTTCCATGTCGCCCTTGAACTTCAGGGCCGTGGGGTTGTGCAGCCGTTTGGAAAAGGGGTGCTCCTCGATGGGACACTCCAGAGGTTCGTAGTATTCCGGCAGGGGACCGTCGGCGCGTCCGGGACCGAAGATCTGCCCGAATCCGTGCTTGCGCATGATAAAGGCGTGCCGGTCGCCCGGCTTCCATCCGCCATCCGGCACGTCTCCGACCCATTTGGAGCCGTTCCAGGCGATGACCGGCTTGTTCGGGGCGTACGGTTTGCCCGTCAGGTCCACCGAGGCCCGGTTGTACAGGATGCGCCGGTTCACGGGCCAGCACCAGGACCAGTTGGGGTACAGCCCGATTTCCGCCTGCGCGTCGTTCTGGGCCTTGTCCCGACGGGCGGACATGTTTCCCTTCTCGGTGTATGAGCCGCAGTACAGCCAGTTGGCCGAGCAGGTGGATCCGTCGTCCTGCAGGAAGGCGAAGCTCGGAACCTGGGTCCCGGCCTTGAAGGTTTTCCCCTTGACCGTGGTGTCTTTGGTAAAGAAGCCGTTGATCAGTCTGGCGACCTTGTGCGGATCGTACTCTCCGTGGTTGTTGGCCCATTGATCCGTGGATAGGTTGACCACCGGATCGGGATAGGAGCCACCCTCTTTACGATACAGTTCCTGAATCTTCCTGGTCAGTTCGAGGATGATATCTCCGTCGGGCCGGGTGCCTGCCAGGGGTTTGGCCCCGGCGTAGCGCCACTGCATCCAGCGTCCGGAGTTGGTGATGGATCCTTCTTTTTCCACGGACACGGCGCAGGGCAGGAAAAAGACCTCGGTGTCGATTTTCTTCGGATCCATGCCCGGCCCCTTCCAGAAGGAGGCGGTCTCGTTGTCGAAGATGTTCACCACCACCATCCAGTCCAGCTTCGCCAAAGCGTTCCGGGACTTGTTGGAGTTGGCCAGGCCCGCAGCCGGGTTCTGGCCCCAGGAGAATAATCCCTTGAACCGTCCTTTAAGCATTTCGTCGAACATGACCAGGAAGGAGGCGTTCTGGCCGTCGTCCAGTTTGGGCATCCAGGGGTAGGCTTCGGCCGGGTCCTGCTTCAGGTACATGGACTTGATCAGGCTGGCCGAATACTTGGGATAGTGCTGCCACCAGTTGGCGGATTTGGGATCGCTGCTGACCGGGGTGTATTTCTTGTTGTAGGCCTCGAGGGTCGGCTGGGAGGCTTTGGGGGTCTTCAGATATCCAGGAATGATATGGAACAGGAGACAGTGGTCCGTGGACCCCTGTACGTTGGACTCTCCGCGCAGGGCATTGACTCCGCCACCGGCCACGCCGATGTTGCCCAGAAGCAGCTGGGCCATGGCCATGCACCGGATGTTCTGCACGCCCACGGTGTGCTGGGTCCAGCCCATGGCGTACATGATGGTCCCGGATTTGTCCCCTTTGCCCGTGGCGGTGTAGGCCTTGTACACGGCCAGGATTTTGTCTTTGGGGGTACCGGTGATGGTGGAGACCTTGTCCAGGTCGTACCGCTCGTAGTGTTTTTTGAGGATCTGAAACACGCACCGCGGGTCCTTGAGAGACGGATCCTGCTTCGGTACGCCGTTGGTGTCCATCTCGAAGGCCCACGCTGTCTTGTCGTACGTGCCGGTCTTCGGATCAAAGCCTGCGAACAGACCGTCCTTCTCATCGAAGGAGTAGCTTTTGTTTACGATGAAGGAGGCGTTGGTGTAGTTGACCACGTACTCCTTGAAGTACAGCTCGTTATCCAGGATGTACTTGATCATTCCGCCCAGGAAACCGATGTCCGATCCCGAGCGCAGCGGGGCGTAGATGTCCGCCTTGGAGGAGGTTCTGGTGAAGCGGGGGTCGACATGGATCAGGGTCGCGCCCTTGTCCTTGGCCTTCATGACCCACTTGAAAGAGATGGGATGGTTTTCGGCAGCATTGCTGCCCATGATCAGAATGCAGTCACTGTTCTTGAGATCGATCCAGTGATTGGTCATTGCACCGCGTCCGAACGACTCTGCCAGAGCCGCAACAGTTGCGCTGTGTCAGATACGTGCCTGATGCTCTATGAACGTGAGCCCCAGGGATCTGAGCATGGCCTGATAGATCCAGCATTCCTCGTTGTCCATGGCCGCGGAACCCACAGAGGCCAGTCCCTCGACCCGGTTCACTTCCTGCCCTTCGGCGTTGAAGCGGGTGAAGGTCGTGTCCCGGGTGTCCTTGATCTTACGGGCCAGGCGGTCCAGGGCCCAGTCCCAGGAGCGGACTTCCCATTTCTCACTGCGCGGCGGACGGTACCAGACCGCGGTGATCCGGTCCTCGTTTTCCGCCAGCTGGTAGATGGACGCGCCCTTGGCGCACAGGGCACCTTCGTTGATGGGGTGGTCCGGATCGCCCTCAACGTTGATGATCCGGCCCTGCCCCTCTTTGGAGGCATGGACCAGCAGTCCGCAACCCACCGCACAGTAGCAGCAGATCGAGGTCGACTCTTTGGCCCACCGGATTCTGAGCAGCTGGGCGTGCGCCTTGGACGGGCGCAGGTCGAATCCCAACCCCGCGAAAGCGGTCACTGCGCTGGCCGCTGCCGAGAGTTTGATGAATTCCCGTCTTCCAAGTTTCATGTTTCCTCCTCCGTTTTGGAGATTGAACTAGCGTCCCCGGATTTCCCTTCCGAGGTGGAGATGCAGCCGATAGCCCGCCGTGGCAGCGGAGAATTCCGGACGCGGACGGCTTGAAGTCCGTATCCGGAGAGGGACGAAGAACATTTCCCCGGCCAGGATCTCGGCCTGCGTGGTGCAGTGTCCGAGCCCGGAAAAGGGAAGTACGGATAACGTCGCCCCGCTGTTCGGCCGGATTGCATGAGAACCGAACATGTGCTGTGCTCCGAGTGAAAGAACCTCTTCGCCGGGATGACGAATTATGGCCGTGATACATGGGAAAAGGAGGAGGTCAACGATGTGTTCATTGCCCAATGTTTGGCACAAAGGAGCAGAGAAATCGGCAGAGATGCGGGAAGGGATCTTCGTTTCTGTGGTTATAACGGAATTCCAGTTCCTTGATGTACAGGGGGAAGTTGCGGGGCGAGACCCCTTTGAACAGCCGGAGCCGGCCCTTGGCAAAGGACCAGAACCCTTTGGTGGCGTCGATGGCCAGTCCCTTGTCCTGGTGCACGATTCCGGGATACTGGGGCAGACCGCCCAGGAGCAGGGCCTCGTAATGCTTGTACGGAGCCGTGTACACGATCTTTCCCAGGGAAGCGGTTTTGAGATGGAAGTTCAGTTTGAAATGGAGCACCGACTCCACAGAAAGCTCCGGGATGAGATCGGCAAAGACCTGCCCGTGGCGCTCCACGAGGCCGAACACCGGAATGTTCCCCCCGGACGCAGTGGCCGGAGCGGCCTTGATCTTGCCGTTGGTGCCGATACCGAGCCCGTCTATGGAATACAGGATGCGGTCCGCATCCAGAGAGTGACTCAGGATGGCCAGCCTGAGGGTGTACAACGCCCTGTAGACCGTATTATAGGACAGTGACATCTGTTCGGCCATGCGCCCGGTGTGAATGTCCAGTTCAAAGAGCTTGAGCAGCCGGAGCCACTGGCCGCAGGTCAGGTTGCCGTTGTTCAGAAACCGGAGGCTGAAGTCGTGGAACGTGTACCCGCACCTGGCGCATCGTCTTCTGCCGGTGGACAGGGAGTATACTTTTCGGCATCGGCACCTCGGGCACACCCTTTGGTGGTTTTTCCAGCAGAATTTCAGCAAATAATTTTTTGCCGAATTTTCACTTTTTATTATTTTTTCATAGGAAGTTAAGTTCATATGTAGTAAGGAAAAAGGTGTCAAAGCGTGAGTATTGGAGCAGAATTTTTCAAAGGAGTGAACGATTTTTTTTGTTTTGCCGACGCTAGTTATTGTGTCATGTATGGCATATTGATATAATTGTCGCCACTTTTTTCTTTTTATGATTTATTGTGAGGTGTGAGAAAGAAAAAGTCAAATATGTTTGACGTTAAGAAATAAAATATTGGAATAAAAAGTACACTATGAGTACGCGGTCATTTCGTGGTGAGTTGATTTATACTATAAAACTGAAGTTATGCAGCTCACCTTGACTTGTGTCCTTTGGCGCAACTCCTGCATTTTCCGGCAGTCATTCCCGTTAAAACGGGAATCTTAGACTAGTGGGCAATGTCGGGCATAGCCACCGGCGCGGAGATTCCCGCGTTCGCGGGAATGACTGCCTCTTATAAGGCCGATACCTGCGGAGTGCGTAACTTCAGCCATAAAATTTTAAATTTTTTCTCGGGTTGGTCGGAATGAAGAAATGCTTTTTCCTCTTTTTGTTGTTTGTAATGGTTCCATCATGCAGCCCTGTTGAAAATATCGAGTTTGATGAAATTGCAGATAACGGAATTTCAGATGGGGAGATTCATATCGGATCTTCTCTTGCATTGGACGGGTATGCCGGATTTCTCGGAAGGGAGACGCTTCGTGGAGCCATGTCTTATATAAAGTTCATCAACGAGCAGGGGGGCGTTTATGGGCGCAGAATACGTGTCACAGCTTACGATGACGGCTACGACCCTCCAAGATGTCTGGCCAATACCCAGAAACTGCTGATCAAGGATGAGGTTTTTGCCCTGTTCTGTTATGTAGGCACCCCGACAACGGTAAAGATTCTTCCTCTTGTGGAGCAGGCCCGGGTCCCTCTTGTGGGCATGTTCACCGGGGCGAATGCCCTGCGTGAACCATTTAACAGATATCTGTTCAGTGTCCGGGCCTCGTACTATGAGGAAACCGGGGCCGCGGTACGGCATATGGTCCGTGATCTGGATATGCAGCGCATCGCGGTGTTCTACCAGTATGACGCTTACGGGTTTGACGGCCTGACAGGGGCCGAGCTGGCCCTGCAGGAAGAGGGACTGGCCCCGGTGGCCCGGGGATCCTATATTCGGGGCACGAGTAATATCGAGGACGGAGTGAACAGAATTCTGGCTTCGCGGGCCGAGGCCGTGGTTATGATCGGAACCGCCGGACCGTGCGCCGCGTTTATCGGGGCCTGTCGGGAGCGGGGATTCAATCCCCTGTTCTACGCGGTCTCCTTCGTGGGAGCCGAGGAGCTGGCCCGGCTTCTCGACGATCCGGACCCTCCCCGGGTGGTCATGTCCCAGGTGGTCCCCCCTCCCGAGGGCCCGCGCACCAAAGAGCTCATGGCCTGTGCCGGGGAATATGTGACCCTGCTGTCCAGGTACTACCCCGGGGAAAAACCCAACTACATCGGCCTGGAAGGATATCTGAACGCCCGGGCCCTTGTGGCCGGACTCAAACGGGCAGGACGGGATCTGACCAGAGAGGGGTTCCTAAGCGCCCTGGAGTCCATGGGCCCTCTCCCCCTTGGCGGTTCTTCACAGATCTCGTTCGGCCCACGGGACCACCAGGGAATGGATCAGGTCTATTTTTCCACCCTTGTGAACGGGACCTTTGTTCTTGCAGATGATTGGTCCGTCTCGCCGGATCGGGGCCGGGAGGGCGGGGGGGAAACGCAGTGAGCTTTTTCAGTTTCCAGGCCATGAGCCTTAAGAACAAAATTTTTTTCTCCACCCTGGCGGTGATTATGGTCATCAGCGTGATCATTGCCCTGCTGGCCAGGTGGATTCTGATTTCCGGGTTGAGTTCCGAACTGGAACTGCGTGGGGTGGCCGTGGCCAGGTCCATTTCCGAACGGGCCGGCGGTCACCTGCTGGACAAGGATTATCCCGCTCTGCTTTCCCTGCTGTTCGAGGAGACCAGGCTGCGCGAACGGCAGCACATGATCAACTATGTCTTTGTCACGGATCGGGAAAATGCGGTACTGGCCCACACCTTTACCCGCCCCTTTCCGGACCGGCTTCGGCACGTGAACCCTATTCCGGTCCGGGCCGAAAAAAGCGTTCGCCTGCTGCGAATCAACTCCAGTCCGGCCTACGATATCGGGGTGCCCGTCAGGGAGGGCATTTACCGTATCGGATCGGTTCATGTCGGCCTGAACAAGACCCATATCGATTCTCTGGTGGCCAAACTGCGGTTCATGTTTCTCGGATTCATCTCCGCGGTCATCGTTATCATTTTTGGGATCAGCCACCGTCTGGCCCAGTACATCACCAGCCCGGTGACCAAGTTGATCGCCATTTCCGATGAGCTCAGTAAGGGAAATTTCGACGTGCCCATCCATCTGGGGCCTCAGCAGGGCGGGTGGGATATGTCCGATTGTCCCGCCTTTCAGGACGCCAATGTCCCGTGCTGGCATTTTGACGACCAGGTCCCGGGGCGGGCGCAGGATGGGGAAATGCACCATGGACCGCTCGGCAAATGCCGGGAATGCACCTTTTACAGGCGCCGGTCCGGGGACGAGGTCATCCAGCTGGCCGATTCCTACATCAATATGGTCTGGTCCATCAGATTGTACAGAAGACGGTTGCAGGAGTCCGAGGGAAAGTACCGGTCCCTGTTCAACTCCGGCCCGGACCCCATTTTTGTGGTGGACTGCTCCGACTATACCATTCTGGACGCCAATCCACGCAGCGAAGAGCTGTACAATTACAGCAAGAAAGATCTTGTAGGCCTCTTTTTTCCGGACCTGTGTCCGGACAGTGCCCGGGAATTCATGGACATGTTCGATGAAAAGACCGGTCAGGACGGGTGTATCTATTTTCCAAAAATACTGCAGTATAAACGGGGCAGGAAGCCGTTTTACGTCAACATCCACGCCTGCCCCATCAGTTACCGGGGACGTCGGGCTGTGATTCTGGCTGCTACGGATATCACGGAGATGATGGAAAAGGATGCTCAGCTTATCCAGGCATCGAAGATGAAGACCCTGGGGGAGATGTCCGCCGGGATCGCCCATGAATTGAATCAGCCGTTGAATGCCATTAAAATGAGCAGCGAATACCTGGTTATGATCGCTGAGAGCGGGCGCCGGGTCGGGGAGGAAAAACTGCTTGATCTGTTTGGAGATATCAGTGTTCAGGTGGATCGGGCCACGGAGATCATCAACAATCTCAGAGCGTTTGGAAGAAAGGCCACGTTGCGCCGGGAACAGATCGATATCAACGCCCCGATCAGGGGGGTGCTGTCCATTCTGGGAAAGCAGTTCATGCTCCAGGATATTGATTTTCGTCTTGAATTGGGAGAGTCTCTCCCGTTGGTGGTTGCCCATGACAACCGTTTGCAGCAGGTGTTTTTCAATATCCTGACCAATGCCCGGGACGCCATCCGGGAGCGTCAGTCAAAGAGCGGGACCGAGTTCTCCGGAATGATCCGTATTCGGACTACGGGCGGTGCGGGACAGGTCACCGTATCCATTTCCGATAATGGATCGGGCATTCCGTTTCATGTTCGGGACAAGATCTTCGAACCCTTTTTTACCACCAAGGAGAGCGGTCAGGGGATGGGGCTCGGGCTGGCCATCTGCATGGGGATCATCAAGGATTACAAAGGCAGTGTGGAGATCGGGGATTCGTCCGCGGGCGGAACCGAATTCAAGATTTATTTTCCCGGGACCGAGAGCGGTCCGGGCAGAACGGTTGACGACAAAGGACAGCAGCATGGAAAAGATTCTGGTTATCGATGACGAACAGCCGACCCTGAAGATGTTCTCCCTGTTTCTGGACGCCTTCGGATATGATGTGGTTACCGCCGAAAGCGGTGAGCAGGGACTTGACGCTTTCAGGACGCATCGCCCGGGGATCGTCCTGACGGACATTAAGATGCCCGGAATGGACGGGATCGAGGTCCTGCGTCGGATCAAGGCGATGGATCCGGGAACGGAGGTGATCGTGATCACCGGGCACGGAGACATGGAACTGGCCATGAAGGCGCTGCACCTGGATGCCGCCGATTTCATCAACAAACCTCTGGGGCGCAAGGCCCTTGAGGACGGACTGCGTCGGGCCAAGGAGCGCATGGAGGTCAGTCGGTCATCCAGGCGGTCGGTGGTGCTCAGGAAAGTTAAAGAGGTTCCGGTGGTCAGGATCAAGGGGAACCTGAACACCCACAGCGAGCCGTATTTACGGGATGCCTGCGCGGCGGCAGCCGGCGAGCGGGAGGATGTCCTGGTCCTGGATTTCGAGGATAACGCCTCCATCAACGGCGCCGGGATAGCAGCCCTGACCGGGATTGTGACCGACGTCCGGGACCGGGGGGGGAAGGTTTATGTTGTGGGGTTATCCGAGAACTTTAAAAAGGTTTTTGATACCGTCGAGTTGTCGCCCATGGTTGAAATGTACCCGACCATGGCCGAGGTGCCGGATCTGCCTGGAGGGTCATAGCTTGAACCCCTCTTCCGTGTGGATTTTTTCCACATAGCGCAGGATGGCCAGGTCGCCCGGAAAGTTGATGTTGAAAAAGCAGGGTTCCTCTTCCCGGTCATAGGGAATGTGGTGCCGACGTGCTGGTTCGATTGCCCGGCTCAGCTTGTATACCCCGTCGGCCAGGGTCGCCTCCAGAAGGTCCGTCGCTTCGGGCTCGTAGATGGCCAGCAGGGCCTCGATGAACCCGGTCTCCCGTTGCACAAAGGTGGTCATGAGCGCTTCCTGCGGCCGTTCGTCCCTGGCCTTGAACAGTCTGCCCAGGGTGGCCGGGTCCAGCAGAGGAAGGTCGCATGCCAGGACCAGTACGGGTGCCCTGAAATGGTGCAGTCCGGTCAGAATTCCGCCCATGGGACCTATGCGCTCGGTCCCGTCCTCAACCCAGTCCACATCCAGTCCTTGGATGACCCGTCTGTCCCGTCCGGAAACAGCCACCTCGGTACAGAATTGCCGGGCCAGCCCGATGCTGCGCTCCAGCAGGGTCATCCCTTTGAATCTGATTCTGGTCTTGTCCCGCCCGAGCCGACTGCTCTGTCCGCCGGCGAGAATCAATGCTTTGACGTTCGATTGTATCATTTCAGCGTGATCACTCCCTGGAAATGATGTGATCCGGGTCATGAAAGACCGTGAACCGGTTTTCCCTGGAAAATCCGACCAGGGTGACGGCGTGTTCGTTCGCCAGGGCCAGGGAGGCCGTGGTGGTGGCCGAACGGCTGATGACCATCCGGAACCCGGCCCGGATGATTTTTTTGAGCAAAGAGGCGGTTACCCTGGCCGAAACAAACAGAACGCGATCCGCCGGGCGGGTCTGCGAGGCCAGGGCCCAGGCCGCCACCCGGTCGATGCAGTTGTGCCGGCCGATATCCTCGACCAGATTCTGAAATTCCCCGC
>JAWLGC010000173.1:0-3709 GCA_041685265.1 Desulfomicrobiaceae bacterium
TAGGCCAGAGTGGTGATCAGGCCGTGCCGGGACTGGATGGGCTCGTGGCCGGTATGCATGAGCAGGAAGCATCCCGTCCCGTAGGTGTTTTTGGCCTCGCCCGGGGCAAAGCAGGTCTGGCCGACCAGGGCGGCCTGCTGATCGCCCACGGCTCCGCATACCGGAACCCGGGCGCCGAGAGGTCCGTCTTCCGACGTGGGCCCCCAGGTGGCTTCATCAGAGGAGGGCACGATGCGTGGCAGCCCGCTGTCCGGAATGTTCAGGATTCTGAGGATGTCCTCGTCCCAGGCCAGCGAGTGCAGATCCATGAGCATGGTCCGGGAACCGTTGGTCACATCTGTAACATGGGCTCCGCCTTTTGGGCCGCCGGTCAGCCACCAGATGATCCAGGTGTCGATGGTCCCGTACATGGCGTCCCCGCGTTCGGCGGCCCGTCTGGCCTCGGGCACGTTGTCCAGAATCCATTTGATTTTGGGGCCGGAAAAATAGGTGGCAACAGGCAGTCCAGTTATGTCCCGGAACCGGTCCTGCCCTCCCTCGGCGATCAGATCCTTGCAGATGTCGTGGGTCCGGGTACATTGCCAGACGATGGCGTTGTAGTATGGCCTGCCCGTGTTGCGGTCCCATACAATGGTGGTTTCCCGCTGGTTGGTGATGCCGATGGATGACAGTTCGGATCCTTTGATGCCTGACTTGGTCAGCGCACCCCGGATGACCTCCCGGGTGTTGTTCCAGATTTCCATGGGATCGTGCTC
This sequence comes from Desulfomicrobiaceae bacterium, assembly GCA_041685265.1. Lineage (GTDB taxonomy): Bacteria > Desulfobacterota > Desulfovibrionia > Desulfovibrionales > Desulfomicrobiaceae > JAWLGC01. Next base: position 756 of record JAWLGC010000173.1, read on the forward strand.
CACCCACCCGGGTTTGGGGTAGATCTGCTCGTGTTCCTTCTGGTCCATACCCACGATCCGGCCGTGTTCGTCAAAGATGATGAACCGGCTGCTGGTGGTCCCCTGGTCAACTGCACCGACGTATCTGGCCATGGCTTTCTCCGAAAGAAGGTTGTAAAGGTTGGGTTTTAAGGGTTGAGAAAGAGCAGTAGGGAGATGCTGTGCTGCGCGATGTCTTTTGAATGAAAGGGCGGGCCCCGTGTCTCTGCCCTTACGGGCAAAGGGCTGTCCTTAATACGAAAGATAGGTCTGCAGAAATCTGTTTTTATCAAGCCCCAGGTCGCTCCCGCCGAGCCCTGTGGCCAGGCCCAGAAGTTGTGTTACGAGCAGTGCCGGAGGGGCCGTGAGCAGGGGGTCCTGCGCCGGCAGGTGGGTGCGCTCCTCGTCGAACTGCAGTTGGCAGTAGGTGCAGGCAGTGGCCAGTACATGGGCTCCTGAATCACGCACGGACTCCAGTTTGCGGCGCATCAGGGCCCCGGAGATGGTCTCGTCCCGTCCGCGCAGGGGGTGCCCGCAGCATTCCAGGCGCAGATCCCAGTGAACCGGTTCGGCTCCGGTGGCCGCGACCACCCGTTCGAATACGGTTGGGGCCAGCGGGTCGTCGAAATCGGTCACTTCGGCGGGACGCAAGGCGTGGCAGCCGTAATGGCAGGCCACTTTCAGGCCGTCAAGAGAATGCGTGACGTTTCCGGTTATGGCGGCCGTGCCCACGTATCGATCCAGGACTGTCAGCAGGTGCACAACCTCGGTGGATTCTGGAAAGGGGAGTTTTTCCCGGGCGAGCTTTTCAGCGCAAAAGGTTCGAAGCGATTCGTTGCTGTGTATTGCCGCCCGGGCGTGTTTCAGGTTTCCAAAACAACATTTGCAGGGGGTCATGACAGGCAGGCCGGCCTGTTCTGCGATGGCCAGATTGCGAACCGCCGAATACATGGAAGCCTCATAACTCTCATGGCGGACCGGCCATCCGCAGCACCCGAATTCGGGATACTCGAGGGAAATGCCAAGGACATCGCACAGAGCCAGGACCGACCGGCCGTACTGGGGGAGATGGTGCGGAATCCTGCACCCGGGAAAATAGAGGAAGGTCATGATCGGCTCCGTCCTGCAACATCGTTTCTGAGTTCATACAGGATGTCCGCCACGGGCACGTCCTGGGGACAGTGTTCCTGACATTTGTAGCAGGTGGTGCAGCTCCAGACCATGCGGGCGGTCAGAGGGACGTCGGTCAACCCCATGCGCAGCAGATTCATGATCTGGTGCGGGGTAAGGTCCAGGTCCCGGGTCGGGTCTTCACTGACGGCCACTACCGGACAGACCGAGGTGCATGTGCTGCACTGGATGCATGCCTGGAAAGACTCCGGCCGGCGGCTCAGTCCGGGACATGTGTCCGGCTGCTGCTTCGGGGGCAGGGTTCTGATCCGGGCCCGGCCTTCGTCGGTGAGCATTTCCCGGTGCGGGCCGCCCTGTCCGGCGTCCACCAGTTCCTTTTTGGATGTCCGCCACATGTGCTGCAGATCGATCCCGGCCGGGCAGACTTCGGTGCATCGCAGGCACTCGGTACAGAGGCGGCTGCCAAAGGCGAAGTCGAGTTGTCCGGATTCGGACAATCCTTTTGAGGAGCAGTACCCGGCCAGAGCGGTCAGTTTTTCCGCCGGCAGGATTTCCCTGGTTTTGAGAACGGAAAAAATCGGGGCCACGGAGCAGTGCAGAGAACACTCGCCGCACCGGGTGCAGCTGTCCAGGGCCAGGCCCTGGTTCAATGTGCTGTTGCGGATATCCGGCCCGGGACTGTTCATGACTCCCTTTCGGGCCAGCAGGTTGGCGGGGGTGGTCAGAACATGCAGGAATTTGCCCCAGGGAAGAAGGGCCAACCCCAGAAGGGTCAGGATTACGTGCAGGTACCACAGAATCATATCCCCTTTGACTGTGCCGAGAAAAGACCAGAACGACGGGGCCGTATCAACCATGGTGCGGGAGACAAAGGCCGAGGTCGTCTGTGCATGGCAGCCGAAGCATCCGTCCTCGGCCAGTTCCTGGCCGAGAGTGAGGTCTTCGGGCGTAATGAGCCCGGACTGTTGGGGAGCGGGGCCTCCCTGGGTTTCGTGCCAGAACCCCTGCAGGGCCCGAATGTCCTCGGGGTGGTCGGTGTACAGATAGTCGGCGACCATGGTTTTGAAGATGGTCGGGGAGGCTATGGAGGCCGCTTCCACCAGAAAACCGGACAGAACGATGCCCGCAATAAGGGCGGGCATCACCCAGTCGTCCCGGTGGGCCACTATCCGCAGCAACGGGGAACGCAGTCTGCGGATCACGGCCATGGCGATACCTGCCAGAACCATGACCCCGAACAGGTTGCGCAGAAACCGCCATGGGTCGAGAGTGGGTTCGTAGCCCGAAAAGAGGTGGACGGTGATCAAATCGTCCATGGCGTGGAAGAGAAGCAGCCCCAGAAATCCGGACAGGATCAGGGAGTGCATCACAAACCGGTACGGGGAGCGGATGGCGGTGCGTCGGAGAAGGACGATGTCCAGCACCAGGGTCCGGCATCCGGTGGCAAGGGCTGTGCCGAGTGCGCGGAAAGAGAACCTTTCCGGGGGGGGCGCAGAATTCGCAGGGAAAGATGACCTGGTGAACCACCGGGAGACGCGAAGGGAGAATCCGACCAGGGCGACAGCCGACGCGAGAAGAAGTCCGGTGGTGAGGAATCTCATGTGGTCCTCGCTGGTTATACCATTTTTATTTGGTTCTGACCGTATCCTTTCTTCCTGCGCGTCCTTCGCCTAAAATTCTTTTCACAAAGGACGCGCAGGAAGAGGGGCATATCTTCAGCTGTTCAGTTTTTGGAAACAATCTCCTGTACGGCCCTGTATGCGGTGGCGATGGCCAGTCCTGCCCCGCACTTCATGCGCATCCAG